>JANQPS010000664.1 GCA_028285365.1 Thermoanaerobaculia bacterium
TTCGACGGAATCGCCGCGCGCCCGTCTCGCTAGCGCTGCCCATGCCGAAGCATCCGGACGCGTCTCGACCCGGTCGTCGGCGTCGCGGGCGATGCGACCCCGGTAGCCGCCACTGGCTGCCTGCCGATCCGCGAGCTGGGAGAAGGCCTCGCGAGACGTGACTTCCCAATCCATGGCGCCACTATACGACCGAAACCCTCGGGCTCGATGTCAGCGGCTCAGCTCGACGATGCGCGGCCACGAGGCGAGCTAGGTCGACGGTTCGGGCTCGGCCTCACGTGCCTCGACGAGGTCGAGGAGCTCGAGAGTTCGCATCAGCTCTGCGAGGTCGAACGGCTCGATTCCCAGCCCGTCGGCGATCTGACCCAGGCTCACGTCTTTCCTCAGGGCGGTGAACAGGCCCGTGAGGAGCTTGGCTACCGGCGCCGAGAGCGGCAGCGGCGGGCTGGAGCCGATCTGCAGTCGCATGGAGCTCTGCGCGCTGGCCCGTGAGAACGAAGTTCCGCTGATGATGTTGGCGCGTCCGCGCTCGGAGAAGGCGAGCCGGAGTGACCGCGAGGCCTCGGATCGAGCAGCATCCGTGTTCGCGAGGGCCGCCATGAGCAGAGACTCCCGCGGGGCACCAGGCGCTGCCTGTTTTCGAGCCGCGAAGAGGAGTGGAGCCTGCCGATACTCGCCTCCCCAAGGTACCGTCGGGCTCGTTCTGCCGAGGACGAACCAGTGTCGCGACACCTCGAGCGGTTCGAACGACTCGGCGGAGAGGTAGCTCGCGATGTCGCGGTCGGTACGGTTGGGAAGAATGGCGGGGTCGCCGGGGACGTTGAAGGGCAGCCCGAGATTGATCCAGAGACCGCCGTCCTCGAGAACTCGATGGATCTCGCGAACCACGGTGGTGGCGTTGGGAATGACGTCGAGCAGGTACTGCGAGATGACGACGGACTGGCTCCCCGAGACCAGAGGCAGGTCGGCGACGTCGGCGATCACCAGCTCGGTATTGGCGGTGGCGATGCCGACGGCGTCGGCGGGTGAGCACTCGAGGGTGCCGGGCCGGGACACCAGGCCGTAGCGCAGGGATTCGCCATCGAGCAGGCGACGGGTGACGAGTTGGATTGGTGCGGCAAGCTCGATTCCGATGGCGCGCTCGACGGCTCCCGTAAGGCGTTGGAGCAGACCGCCAGTGCCGCTGCCGAGGACGCTGAGGGTCTTGCCGGATCGATCTCCGCTGTCACCGCCGTGTCGTCCCATGAGCTGGGTCATGGCTGCGGCGAGCGCGTCCAGCTCCCGCGTGTCTCCCCAGTCCTGGTTGAGGTAGGGAAGCAAGAGACCCGGGTCCCAGCCGCAGAGGAGCTCGTACGACGAATCCGCAAGGGTCGGTGCTGCCTGATGCTCTTGCAGGCCGTCAAAAACGTCCTTGTAGGAGCTCATGAGGAGCTCTCTGTTGAGTGCGTCACAGGCGAGGACGTCGTCACCGTGTTCGCGCGTGGCTTCATCCAGGCTCTCGCGAGACAACATGTAGCTCCTGCCGCGCCCATCGAGCTCCGCCGACGCGGTTTGCAGTTTGCGCGCCCAGGAGCCCAGGAGGCCCCAGGGTCGGAGGACGAAGGTCGGAGTACGCGAGAACACCGGGAAGCTGCGAGAGCAGTTCGGGCAGTCGATGGTCGCCGCGTCGATGGATCCGGCTGGAATGTCGAGTGGAGTGCCGCATCCGACACAGCGGTAGATCTGGCTCATCGGTTCCTCGTCAGCTGCCTGCAGCGGTTCTGAGGGCCGCTACGATGAAGCGCCCGTCCTGGCTGCGATGGATCGGTTGGGAAAAGGCTGGATCGTTGAGAGCGTCGCTCAGGCTCGGAGGATACGGCATCTGACTAGCACGAGAGTCGATGAGCACGTGCGTGATTCCCATACGTCCAAGCTCCTCTCGAGCGCCGGCCCGATCGGGCAGGTGCCGGAAGCGATCGATGATCTGCGAGGCTTCGAAGAAAGAGTCCGCGACGAAAGGCCGGCGGACGTAGAAGCCATGGTTGGTACCCAGCAACAGCAAACGAGCGTCTTTGGGGAGCTGGTCGTCGATGAATCGGTAGACCGGGTGCTCCACTCGCTCGGGAAGCTGGTCACCGTGGATCACGAGATCACCGACGAGGCCAGGAACCTGGCGGACGTAGACCCAGCTCGCCATGAACAGGGCCACGGCAAGACCAGCCGCGGCTGCAAGCTGGATGCTTGCGCGCAGGTTGGCCGCAACAGAAGCGAGGAGATGGCTCAGCTCCCTCGCCGAGGCAATCGACAGCAGGGCGAGCGCCGGTATGAGAAAGCGAGTCTGCTGCGAGGTCGCTGACCAGCTGACGAACAGCGCCAGCACCGTCAAGACGCAGACGCGAGACAGGCGGTCTCGCCAGGCTCCCAGAAGTGCGACCGGCAACGCCAAGAGCCAGACTCGACTGATCGCTCCGTCGAAGTTGTCGTAGCCACGATCACTCTCCGTGATCACACGCAGGGGGAGCAGAAGGTAGTCGGTGAGGTCTCGCCCACGACCGATCGACTGTTGCCACCTGGAGTGCTGCTCAGCCAGCTGAGCGCTCCACTCCGGTCCGCCGAAGGTCTCCCAGAACAGTGGGTAGACGGGGTTGCCGGTGAGCAGGTAGCTCTTGAGCAACCACACGACCCCGAAGGTGAAGCAGATCCCCAGGACAAGAGCGCTCCGGCGCAGCGTGAGCCGCGCCGTCTGAGGGGGCTGCGCGTCGGTGCCCCTGGTGCGGTAGGTCACGACGGCAAGAGCCAACAGCAGCGAGATGGGGCCGAAAAGACCGTTCAGCTTGATCGCGACGAGCATCCCGCAGCACAGGGCGATGAGCCGCCACATTCGCTCCGACCCGCTCGACTCGGCCTGCTTCCATGCGACCAGCGCCATGCTCAGGAAGAAGGCAGATGCCAGGTCGACGTAGGCGATGCGCATCTCGTACAAGACGACCGGATTGAACAAGAATAGGGCCACCGCAAACGCCGCGGCCTGCCGACCGGTCAGGACCGCGAGGCATCCGAGAGTGGCCAGGCCGAAGCCGAAGTGGACGAGTTTGGCAGTCACAGGACCCTGGAGCGCGAGCGCCGCACCGTAGAGCAGCTGAGTTGCCAGTGGCCAGTGTGAGTAGACGTTCTGGGGAACGGCGTAAAAGCCGCCGTGCTCGAGGAACAGGCGGGGAAGAGTCAGGTGGTAGACGTTGGTGTCCCATGAGATGTCCGGGCGCAGCGTGTGGATGAACAGCGCTCCTAGGATCACGGCGACGGCCACGCCGAGCGCGACCTCGGCAACCCGAGCGAGTCTCGGCGAAGCCGCTGTCTCCTGAGCGTTCTGACCGGAGACGTCGTCGATGCTCACACCATCTGCAGCAGCCGCGGCTTCGGCAGGCGCACCGGGTGTCTGCTCGTCGCGTTTTCGCAAGCGCCACGCGGGAACGGCGCACGAGACTCCGGCAAGCACCAGGACGAGCAGCACGGCTCGCTGGTAGAGACCCACGCTCGCGAGCGCGAAGAGCACGACCACCCAGGCGCTCGCTCCCAGAGCGAGCTCGCTCAGCAGCAGAACCAGGGGGTTGCGACGGTCGAGCCCGATCCAGAGTCGAGCCAGGAGATGCCCGGGTGCGAGGATCGCAACCAGGAGCAAGAGCGCGCCGGCGAAAGGCGCAAGGGTGGTGAGCACGGGGGAAGCGTAGCGGACCGCGAGCCTAGGCCTGGCAGAGCCCGGTCTCGGCGCGCGGATTCCCCCTACACCTCATCCACGCAGGCGGTTGATCGCCTCCATCATCGACTCGACAGTCGTGAACTTCTCGCGCACCTTGCCCTTCTCTTCGCCGAGGCGGATCTCTTCGGCGTCGAGCCGTTCCCAGTCGGCGAACGTGACGAAGTCGACGCCGCGCTCCTGCAGGAGCGCGACGATGCGTTCGGGGTCCTTCTCCGGGTCGGCGTCAGCCCTCCGACTCTGGACGTCCTCGATCAGTTTCGCCACGGTTGCCTGGGAGTCGGGGCCGTTGGTACCGATCAGCCCGGAGGGGCCGCGCTTGGCCCAGCCGACGACGTACTGATTGGGCACGACCTCGCCGTCCTGGCTTTCGAGCAGTCGACCCTCGTCGTTGGGGAAGATGCCCCAGCGTTCGTGAAACGGGACGCCTTCGATCGGCACGCCGCGATAACCCACTGCCTTGAACAGCAGGTCGACGTCGAGGTCGTAGGTGTCACCAGTACCACGGGGGCGAGGGGTGCCTGAATCATCGGCGTAGAGCTCGTTGCGCTCGATGCGCACGCCGGTCATCTTGCCGTCCCCACCCAGCACGGCGACGGGGGAGACCAGGAACTTGCAGTGGATCTTGCGCTCGGCTTCGCCGGTGCCCTGGGTCGACGTCTCCTTCAGATACTCGACGTTCTTCTTGGCGCTCGGAGCAGCTTCGTTCTCCAGCCAGGTGGCGCTCAGCTCGTCGAGGTCGACCTCGGCGCCATCGATCACGAGATCGGCGCCTTCGAGCGAGCCGACCTCTTTGATCTCCTTGGGTGAGAAGGCGGCCTGCGCAGGTCCGCGGCGACCGAGGATGGTGATCTCGCGCACCGTGCTGGTGCGCAGAGCCTGCAGCGCTTCGTCGGTGATGTCGCTCGCGGCGAGCTCGCCGTGCGGGTCCTGGGCCAGAATCCGCACGACGTCCATCGCGACGTTGCCGTTACCGACGACCGCGACACTCGTCGCCTGGTCCAGCGCAAAGTCGCGGTCCTGAAAGTCGGGATGGCCGTTGTACCAGCCGACGAACTCGGTGGCCGAGTAAACACCGTCGAGGTCTTCACCCTCGATTCCCATGGCGCGGTCGGACTCGTTGCCGGATGCGTAGATCACGCAGTCGTAGTGGCGCAGCAGATCGTCGACGCTCAGGTCGCAACCGATCATGACGTTGCCGAAGAAGCGGAAGTTCTCGTGCGCAGCCGTTTTGTTGTAGACACGGATGACGTTCTTGATCTTCTGGTGATCGGGAGCGACGCCGCCGCGGACGAGCCCGAATGGGGTTGGCAAGCGATCGAACAGATCGGTCGTGCACTCGAGATCGCTCTTGAAGAGCGCACCAATCGCGTAGAACCCACTCGGACCCGATCCCACGACCGCGACGCGCAGCGGTCGCTCTTGACTCCCTAGCTCCATGACTTGTGTCTCCAGCGCTGGCGGGCGCTGGGACCTCGCCAGTCGGTCTCTCGAGTGACTCGAATCCGTCGGATCCGGTCACGGGTGTGGCTTGCGGGCGGCTATCATAGCGGCCATCCACACACTACCGGTCGAGCCGGATCGTCACGATCGCTCGGGCTGCCAACGGGGCCCGGTCGGGCTGCTTGGGTGGCTACCCCGTCGTGACGTCGGACACTCGGCTCTGCAGCACAGGAACGAACGATGAGCCAGCCCGGAGATACTGAAGCTGCGACTGTGAGGGTCGAGCGCGACGGCCCGGTGACGACGGTCATACTCGACCGCCCGGACGTCCGCAACGCTGTGAACAACGCCACCGCTGAAGCGTTGGCTGACGCTTTTCGCGAGTTCGATGCTGACGACGAGGCTCAGGTCGCCGTCTTCTGGGGTGATCACGGCACGTTCTGCGCTGGTGCCGACCTCAAGGCCGTTGCCAGCGGTGAGCGCACCCTACGTTACGAACAGGCCAGTGAGTACCAGGGTGACGGGCCCATGGGGCCGTCGCGCATGGTGCTCGGCAAGCCGGTGATCGGCGCGGTCAGTGGCTACGCGGTCGCCGGCGGTATGGAGCTGGCGCTCTGGTGTGACCTCCGTGTGGTCGAAGAGGACGCGGTTTTCGGAGTGTTCTGTCGTCGTTGGGGTGTGCCGCTCATCGATGGTGGAACCGTGCGGTTGCCGCGGCTGATCGGTCTGTCGCGCGCACTCGATCTCATCCTCACCGGACGCCCGGTGGAAGCTGACGAGGCCCTTGCGATGGGGCTCGCCAACCGAGTCGTGCCCAAGGGTGAGGCGCGCGCGGCGGCCGAAGCACTCGCGCGCGAGCTGATTCGCTTCCCTCAGCTCTGTCTACGCACCGATCGGGCTTCGGCCTATCGATCGCTCGACCTGACCTTCGACGAGGCGATGCGTGCCGAGTTTGCGGACGGCTTCGAGGTCATCGAGAAGGAGGCGCGCGTTGGCGCCAAGCGTTTCGCGGACGGCAAGGGCAGAGGCGGCGATTTCGAAAGGATCTAGCTGAGTAGGCGTGATGAGTAACAGGCTTGCCCAGCGAGACCACCCCGCGCCTTCGGTCCATGGGACCTCCGGTGCTCGTTAGAGGTCTTGACCCCGTAAGCGGCCTAGGCTCGTAGCGTCTTGGGTTCGTAGTAAAGGTCAAGACCTCTGGCTGGGTCACCTGATGGAGTACTGTGCCAGGCAGCGCTAGTCACCTTTTTTCAGCCCCGTTTCACAACCTGTTCTCGACACAAGGAGAGACTCATGACCACAGCCCCTGTCGACGTGACCTATGAGGAGATCCTCTACGAGGTCAGCGATCCCATCGCCACGATCACACTCAACCGTCCGGATCGTCTCAACGCCCTCACCGGCCGACTCCTGTCGGAGCTTCGGCACGCGATCGCGGCCGCCGAGGCCGACGAGCGGGTGGTGGCGATGGTCATCACCGGAGCCGGTCGAGGATTCTGTGCTGGTGCCGACATGCAGCGTCTCAAGAACACCGCTGACGGGTCGGGCCACGCCTTTGCCGAAGAGCTCGAGTCGAGCCCCGGCGACCCGGAAATGGGTGAAGACTTCCAGGTGACGTATGGCTACCTGCTCGCCGTCAGAAAACCCATCATCGCGGCGATCAATGGCCCTTGTGCCGGCCTCGGATTTTCGATCGCGATGTTGTGTGACCTGCGTTTCGTCTCGGAGAACGCTACGTTCACGACCGCCTTCGCCAATCGCGGTCTGATCGCCGAGCATGGTCTCAGCTGGATCCTGCCACGTCTCATTGGTCCGAGTCGCGCCCTCGATCTGCTGTGGACCGGTCGCAAGTTCGACGCCCAGGAGGCCGACCACCTCGGCATCGTCAACTTTCTCGTCCCTCACGACGAGCTTCTCGAGCGAGCCCAGGACTACGTGCGGACCCTGGCGGAGCGCTCCGCGCCGAACTCGCTGCGCATCATGAAGCAGCAGGTCTACAAGCACCTCATGACCAGCCTCGGGCCGGCGCTCAGCGAGACCAACACGCTCATGGCGGAGAGTCTCGAACGCGACGACTTCAAAGAGGGCGTCAACTCGTTTCTCGAGAAGCGCGCGCCACAGTTTGCCCGGGTGGGTCTACCCGGCGACATGTAGGCGGGGCGAGGAGACGAGTGCCAGCCTGGGGAGCCCCGTCGCGCGGGTGACGGGCTCGTCGCGGTCTGGCGCTCGAGAGAGGTTCTTCGCGTCGCCCTTCGGGCATCCGCTCTGAACGACGGGGTAATGGTGAGCGTGTTAGACGGCGTTTCGTGAGCTGGCATCCGCTCCGAACGACGGGAGAGTGGGAGCGCACCAGTCGGCGTTCGTGAGCCGGCGTCCGCACTGAGCGATCGGAGCCTGTGTTGTCGTGGCCAGCGATGACGAGCATCACCTCGCTCGTCGTTCAGAGGGAGGAAACTCGCAACGCGAGTGACCGACCGAAGAACCTCGAATGTCACACTCGTCAGGAGTGACCCCGGCGAACGCTGCGACCCGCGGGCCGGGCCCGCGGCGGGATCAGGCGTCGTCGCGATGAACCGTGTCTGGACTGAAGGCCGGCAGGCAGATCGCGACGTAGCGGGCGCCGCCGGTCTCCGGAGTCGAGTAGCGGACCCATTCGCCTGGCCTTGCGCGCACGGCCTCGCCCGCTGAAACGCGCATCTGACCGCCTTCGAACTCGACGTCGAGGGAGCCTTCGAGCACGATCGTGAGCTCTTCGAAGGCGGGTCGCTGGCCGGGCTCGACCCAACCCTGCGGCGAGGTCATGACGGCGACGCTGGCGTTCTCGTGACCGGTGTTGACGCGGCCGAAGTACTCTTCGATGCGCTTGGGTTTGTTGCCGGCGGCCTCGATGATGGACGGCGCTTTGATGTGCTCGGGCATGAGGTCAGGCTCCAGGAGAAGCGGATGGGATCTGGTCGAGGACCACCTGGGCCAGACGCTCGGCAGCGGTGTACGGATCGACGTCGACGTCGGTATTCATCTGCACGGCGACGGCGATGTCGTGCTCGGGAAGGTAGATGAGCTGCGAGCGCCAGCCCGGGAACCACCCGCCGTGTCCGACGACGTGCCCGAGCTCGCTGGCATAGGTGTAGACCCCGGCGCCGTAGAAGCGCTCCTGGCTCTCATCGCGGGCGACGTTGATGCCGAACAGGAGCTCCTGGGTGGCGGCGTCGAGCAGCTCTCCTTCGTAGAGCGCCTTGGCCCAGCGAACGAGGTCCTGAGAGTTTGTGGCGAGGCCTCCGCCCGTCCATTCGGAACCAGGATTGAAGGCCATGACGCCGTCGGTGGCGGTCTTCTCGGGCAGGCCGAAGGGGTGCTCGGGGTCGAGATACCCGGCCGCGAGTCCGGGCAGGTCGCGAGTGTTGGAGGGAGACGTGAGCTGCAAACCGAGAGGCTCGAGAAAACGCTCGCCCAAAGTCTCGTAGTAGGCCTGAGCGCCGGCTTTCTCGATCACCAACCCCAGGAGGATGTATCCGGTGTCGGTGTACTGGTAGCTCTCGCCGGCAGGGAACAAGGGGTCCATGCCCAAGACGAAACTCACCTGGCGCTCGGGTGGAAACGAGAGCTCCGGATTGGCGGCGCGCTCGGTGCTCACAGCCTCTGCGTAGGCCTCGGTGTAGACGTGGTCGGGGACGCCGCTCGAGTGATTGAGCAGCTGGCGCACGGTCATGGTCTCGGCGTTGGGGACCTGCGCGTACCAGTCGTTGTGACCCAACAGCGAGCTGACCTTGGCGTCGAGCTCGAGCTTGCCCTCCTGGATCAACTGCAGCGCGGTGGCAGCCACGAACGTCTTGCCGATGCTTCCCGACAGCATTCGATGGTCTTTGGTCATCGGGGTCTGCTGCTCGCGATCGGAGACTCCCACCGCGACCGCGCCGGTTCGTCCGTCAGGGAGAGCAAAAGCCGCGGTGGCGCCGGGAAAGGTGCTCGTCTCGTGGACGTTGCGCAGCTCGGCTTCGAACGCGGAGGAGATCACGTCGAGTCCACCCTGTCCGGAAGCCCCGCCGCCATCAGCGACTGTGGTGCTCTCCTCGGGTGCGCCACAGCCGAGCACCCCCATGAGTGCTACGCAGACGAGTCCCGGAAAGACCCCGCCGTGCCTTGCTCCAGTGGCGGTGGATCGATCGGGCGTTGCTGTCTTCACGGATGGGTTCCTCAGGTCAGCCAAGAGATTCGGCCCAGGTCATGGGTTGGTCCGGAGTGTGTCGGTCGCCAAGACAGTACACGACACGTTTGGCGACCGACGCGCGCTTGCGGCGTTCACCGAGTGCTAGCGTGTGCACATGATCGATCTCACAGGCAAGACTGCTCTCGTGACCGGTGCAACCCGCGGCATAGGGGAGGCTTGTGCCCGGGCGCTCGACGCAGCCGGTGCCCGTGTGCTGCTTTCCGGCCGCACGGCCTCCGATCTCGAGCGCGTGGCGGCGGAGCTCGAGAACGCGCCGCTCATGCTCGAAGCCGATCTGGCCCCGTCGCGCGCCGGTACCGCCCTCGCCGAGCGCGTCCTCGACGAAACGGGAGGTGTCGACATTCTGGTCAACAACGCCGGCATCCCCATGCGCCGGACCCCCGACAAGCTCACCGAGCAAGACGTCGACCTCGTCTTCTCGATCAACGTGCGCTCGCTGCTCATGTTGACCGTCGGGTTGGGGCCGTCCATGGTCGAGCGCGGTGGCGGATCGGTCATCAACATCTCCTCGATTGCCAGCCTGCGCGGACCGTTGGGGCGGGTCGCCTACGCAGGCACCAAAGGTGCTGTCGACGCCATGACCCGCGCCCTGGCCGCCGACTGGGGGTCGCAGGGGATTCGCGTCAATGCCGTTTGTCCAGGCCTCATCAAGACGGCCATTTGGGAAGAGAGCCGCCGGACCGTACCTGGGCTCAGTGAACAGCTCGAGCAGCAGATTGCGCTCAAGCGGTGGGGCGAAGGCAGCGACTGCGCCGACGTCGTCGTCTTTCTGGCCTCCGACATGGCGCGCTACGTCACGGGCGAGGTGATCGCTGTCGACGGTGGCATGGCGAGAGTCAGCTCGGCGCCCGGGTCCGCAGTCAAGGTGCCGGGGACGAGCTGACGCCTTTGGGGTCGCCTGCTGACTCCCGACGTGGCACCAGGTCGCCTGCATCTCAAACGAGCGCCAAGGCCTCCTGCAGTGCCTTGGCAGACTGCGGTCGCGGACCGCGACTTCGTGAGAGCGCGCGGGCCAAGAGCTCGTCCAAGGGCTCGGGCGCATCGGGTAGGGCCTCTCTGAGACTGGGAGTCGGCCCTCGCCGGATGCGGTCGATGGTCTCGGGCTTGGTTGGTCCCAGAAACGGGTTGCTCCCGGTAAGGCACTCGAAGAGAACCGTAGCCAGGCTCCACACGTCGAACGAGTAGTCCGGCCGATCACCGTCGAGCGCTTCGGGGGAGAGGTAAGGCAGCGTCCCCATGATGGGATAGCCGCCATCTCCTGGGACGACCGCAGTCTGCTCCTGCTGCTCGTCGTGCTCTTGCAGAACGTCGTCGCCGGCACTCGAGTCCAGCACCAGCTTGGCCAGACCGAAGTCGAGGAGCTTGGGCGTGTCATCATCGGTGTAGCCGATGTTGCTCGGCTTGATGTCGCGATGCAGGATCCCATGATTGTGGAGACGGTCGGTCACGGCTGCCATCGCTGAGATGAGATCCACCGACGCGCCCACGTCGAGTGGCCCCTCATCGAGGCGGTCCGCCAGAGTGCCACCGCTCAGGTACTCGAAGATCAGTAGCGGTTGCCCGCGCCAGGACTCCGCGCCATAAATCAGGGCGAGGTTCGGATGGCTGACTGAAGCCATCGTCCTGGCCTCCCGCCGAAGTCTCACGAGTCGTCTGGAGCTCTGGGACGGCAGTGTCTTGATCGCCACGAGTCGGCCGAGGTCGAGGTCTTCAGCTCGGTAGACGACGCCCATACCTCCCTGGCCGATCTTGGCTTCGAAGAGGAACTTGCCGGCCAGGACCCGCGGCAGGCCGTTGGCAGAGTTGGCTCCACCACATCTCGAACACTTCGCCCGGTCGTGGCCTTCGACGAGACCGCACCGGGCGCACTCGTGACCGAGGACTTCCGGAGAGCGCGTGGATCGCCGCCGACCGAACGTGGCGGACGCCGCTTCTGCTGCCAAATGTCCGTGATCGTCCGTGCCGAGAGTCGGCGCCTCGCTGGTGCCGCCGCCGCTGGAGAAGGACGAGTCGAGCCTCAGAGAGGCTGCCGCAGCGACACCGTTGAGCAGCAGCAAATCGTCTTCGGTGAACTCGAGGCCGCTCTGCTTCTCGCCCAGTGCGATGACTCCGATGAGGTCTGAGCTGGAGTCGAGGATGGGGACTAGGAGTCTGAAGCCGCTGTCGACCAACCAGTGGCGCTCATCGCTCGTGAGATCGGCGACCTCCGTCGACTCTTCGAGATCAAGCTGGAGTGGTCCGTCGAGCTTTCGAACGAGCACGGAATCGATTGGCAAGGCTCGAGCTCGCTCTCCCTGTGACCTCAGCGCCCGCGTGCTGATGTCGAGGATCAGCACGTCCACGACGTCGAGGTGAAGGGCTCGATCGATCTCTTCGCAGAGAAGGCCAGAGATGGCGTTGATGTCTGGGGCAGTGCGGGCTCTGTCGGCAAGCGATACGAGAATGCGCCGCGCGTCGTACCCTTCGCGGAAGAAGCGGCGATCGAGGGCTTCGAGGAGTCGCGGACGAGCTCGAATGGCCAGGAACCCGAGCAGGGTCAGACCCCCGAGGAGGATGACATCGGGTCCGGAGAAGATCGAGTCCAGGGTCTCCTGCCTCCGGTTGTACAAGAGCACGAGGGATCCGACGAACGGTGCTGCGGTCAAGGTCATCAGGGTCGTGCGAGCCAGCAGATACTCGAGCGCCTTGCGGACGATCAGTTTGAGCGGAATCACACGATGCGCCACGATGACGTAGCTTGCGGTGAACGGCACCGTGAGGAGAAACACGTCCATGACGTGAGTCACCCTGTCCTGGAAGGTCCCAGGCGCAAGATAGGCGTCTCTGAACTCTGGAGATAAGAGCATCAGGAACACCACAAGGACAAAGGGTGCTATCCCTGCCAAGAGCGCGAGGACGAGTGCGGCCGCTCGTCTACGCTCCTGGGTAGGCGCAAGCCTTGTCTTGAGGAGACCAAAGACGAACACCGCCATCATCAAGATGAATAGCAGCGGCCAGTACAGACTCGATGGATTCCGACGGACGAGGCCGAGGAGACCGTCCTCTGACAGGGGAGAGTACACCCGGCCGCCGAGCATCAAGAGATTGGCGAGAAACAGAACCGAACCGCAGATCGCGGAGAAGACGGTGCTAACCCCGAGCGTCTTCTCCCAGCGTCCGGAGAGTGGCACCTGTGGAAACTCGGCCGCGAATCGCCAGGCAAAGTATGGAAGGAAAGCGTCTAGCTGGAGGTACTCGAAGAGGCTTACGCGGACGTCCCAGGGCCCTGGCACCGAGATGATGGCCGCCTCGGCGAACGTCGTGGCTACGAGCAACAGAAAGGCTCCCAGCTGTCGACCCGCCTTGTTGTTACGGGCGCCGAACAGAAGCAGGCCTGCCACCAGACCAAAGCACGCCATGTAGGCGAGATGGAGCGAAAGCCGCGTGTCTCGATTCGGCTCCGACTGTAGGAGCACGAGCGCGCAGCACAAGCCAATAGACAGCTTGAGCGCCGCGAGCGCCACAAGGCCACGCCACCAAGGGTTTGCTGAGTGCATCGGTTCTTGGCAGCTGATCTTATTCAGCATGCTGCCAAGTGCCACTCAGCGAGGCAGTTTGTCGTTAGTGTGGGCGTCGAACGCGGCATCCGAACTGGCCGCGCCCGACATGGCCCGAGAGCGTCTTCTATGTGGGTACCGTGTACGCCTTGACTGGATCGTCTCTAATCGTCGGCGGGGACAATACCGTCGCAAACAGTGAGTTCCGGTACGACACCGCCGGCCAAACACAGTCCTCTGACGATCGAGATCGACTTCCTGGCCGCTTCTTGGGTCACGGTCTTTTCGCCTTTCGCTGCGGCTGCAGCGGCGGCACAGAAACCCATGAATCCCGACGAGGTGAGGAGAGTCAGCTTGTTGTTCTCCCAGAAAGGGCCGTTGACCTTGTCCTTGAAGTTCTGACGAAAGGGCTCTTCGAAGTACTGTTTCTTCTCCTTGTCAGTCAGCGTTATCCACTCGTCGGTCTGACTGAGATCGTTGTACGTGTCGACTCCTCTGACGAGTTGCGTGAGGCAATGTGTCAGTGCGTCTTCCCATACCTTGCTGCTCATAAGAACCTCCGATTGAGTCCGACCTGTCAGGAGCAATCCTGTTGGCCGTTTGTCTTGGTTTTGTGGGCCGCAGAGCGACCGAGTCACGGTGTCAGCTTCTGAACGTGTTCCTGTACTTGAGCACGATCTGGGCCAGCTCTCTTCTGCCTTTCGTTTGTAGGAAATCTGCTTTCGGGATTCGGCGGTGGCGCAACAACCTGACGGTCGAAACGGTCCGGACGGTTGCTCCATCCGTCTCGACAGCCGCTTGTCAGCGTTCCAGCTCGGTCATCCGGATCTTGAGTCCTTCTTTCGAGACTTCGAGAGCCTGTGCAGCAGCCTCGATCTTGTGGTCGTTGGCTTCGAGAGCAGCTTCGATTTCGTCCGCGCCGAGGTCTTTCGCTTTGCGGACCCTCTTGCTCTTCTCGACGAGTGAGTAGAGCGAGCCTCGAGACAGGTTGAGAACTTTGGCAGTGGGCCGGATCTGCCAGTGGTTGGCGCGGAGGCACTCGACGAGCTCGTCTTCGCTGACGTCCGCGGGATCTCTATAGCGATGGCGTGCGGGCGTCGTCGGGGTGGTTGGAGCGGTGGAGTCTCGAGGTGCTGTGATCGGGGCTGACAGCTGATCTTCGAGCCAGGGTAGGACTTCGTTGGTCGCGAGCCACTCCCGATCATGGAAGCGCACGGCGAGCCGTGTCGCGACGTTGCGCAGCTGACGCACGTTGCCAGGCCATCTGTCGAGTGCCAGAGCAGCTACCGCTGCGGCAGGCAGCCACGGACGGTGGCCGTCGGTGTCGAGTTTGTTGCGGCCAGCAGCCTCCTGCAGCTCGGCGGCTAGCAGGGGATAGAAGAGACGGCCGATATCTTCTCGGCGATGTCGGAGCGCAGGCAGATGAATGACGTAGGCGCTGAGGCGTTGGAGGAGAGGCTCGCGAAACTCCCCTTGTTCTACCGCCTCTTCGAGGCGAGCATCGGTTGCCGCCAGAATGCGCAGATCGACTTCGTGTTCCTCTTCCGATCCCACGGAACGGATGGCTCGGTCTTCGATCGCTCTGAGCAGCAGGGCTTGAACCTCGGGGGGAGTGGCCCCGACTTCATCGAGAAACAAGGTCCCAGAAGCGGCCGCGCGAAAGAGACCAGCACGTGATCTCGTGGAACCGGTAAAAGCCCCTCGAGCCGCTCCGAACAGCTCTGCGGCTGCGAGCGACGGGGGCAACGTCGCCATGTTGACCGCAACGAACGGGCCTGCCGAACGCTCACTGGCGTCGTGAATGGCTCGCGCAGTCAGTTCCTTGCCTGTTCCGGTCTCGCCACGAATGAGGACCGGCACGTCGACGCGTGCCAACCGCATGATGTCGCTGAAGACTTCCAGCATCCCGTCGCTCTCACCCCGTAGGGAATCGGACGAGCGGATGGCTCTCGTGGGTTCGAACCGGCGATGCAAGAGGAGGCAGACGCTCTTGCCTAGTAGCAGGACCACTCCTCGGTCGATGGCATCGTCGTCGAATTGCGTTCGACCGGAGCAGGTGACGCCGTTGACTGCGAGGCGAGTCGCGCTCGAGGAGTCGATTGTCCAGGTGGCTTCCCGCCTCTCGAGAAGGATTGGCGAGCGACTCAGATGTGTCTCGGCGAGTGGCTTGCGGCGCCCTCCAGAAAGCGAGGAGAACTCCGGCTCGAGGCGCGAGAGTTTGATGGTGTCGCGAGTCGACGTCGCGTCGAAGAGCTCGGGGAACGCAATCTCACCTACGCGACCCGTGTCCGGGTGGGCGAGGATGGTGAAACAAACGCGCGGCGTGGAGTCTTCGGTGTCGAAAGACTCGTCGTCGACGGTGTCTATGTTGAGCCAGTTGCTGCCGGCACTCGGCGGCGACATCAGTCAGCCAGCTCCCACTACCTGAGATCTTGGATTGTGAATTCAGTGTAGCAACTCATGAAGCTTCCGAGGGCCGCCGCTTCGGCGTCGTGGGGCGCTCAGGGTGCGGCGCTGAAAAAAACTCGCCGGGGGACGCAACAGCACACGTCACCCCGGCGACCGGAGATCAATGACACCGTCTAGAGGCGCGACCCGTCGTCGATGTGGGAGATACGCTGGTCATAGCGCATGACGGTGTTGCGCAGCTTGCGCAGAAGCATCGCGTGCTCGTTGCGTCGCTCGTCGACGACGCCTGGGGGTGGGTAGACGAAACGAAGTGAGGTCTCTGCCGAGGTCACGAGGAGGAGCTCATGGCCGCTGTTGCCTTCGATGACCTCGTAGACGACGACCGGGTCGGAGTCGCCTCCGGCTCGATAGGCCGCAAGTAGCTCTTCGAGAGCCCTCTCCATGGCCGCGCCACCTCCAGGACGAGCGAACAGCCTCGTGGTCATGAGGCCTGACGAGCCGGAGAGTTTGCGTCTCTCCGGTCCGGCTTCGGACGAGAGATCACTACGTCGCTCGAGGACGAGCCGATACTGATGGTCGACCCGCTCGATGGCGCGATCCCACGCCTCGGTGCTGCGAAGGTCTTCGACCATCTGAACTCGAATCTCGTCTTCCCAGGTGGCAACCTCCCTCAGCGAGCGGAAGGACGTGGCAACGACGTAGAACGAGGCCGGCATGCGGTTCGCCCCAAACGGGCTCTGCAGCACCATGTGCACGCCCCGGTAGGAATCGAGCGCGTTCTCTGGTGTTCTGGAGCGCCATCTCTCGATCAGGTAGCGCATGTCGCCTCTGTAGGGTTGCATCTGATTCAAGCCGACTTCGTGAACGAGAAGTCGCACGTGGGTGGCGTCGTCGAACCACTGGATGTCGGAACCGGCCGAGCGAGAGGTCGCGCCGAAGAGACACAGCAGCACCATCGGTGCAAGGGACCACGCTCCAGGGGTCGCTGCCTTCATGGTTTGCTCTGACTGCTGACGTCGGCCGCTCCGAGCGCGGGCGACAGTTCGTGGTTGCGCTCGGCGTAGCGCACTTCGTAGCGTCTCGTCGTCTCGAGAAAGTCAGCAGCCAGGACTGCCAGCTCACTGCCGAGGGACTCTTCGACCTTCTGGATCTCAGCGGCGAGATCGGCCTCGTTTCGCGACGCACTGCCTACGACAAATAGTGGCCCCTCCGGCCCGACAGCTTGCTGGAACACGACGTAACCCTGGCCACTGTTGCGCTTCTCGACGGCGGCGCGCCAGGCTTCTAATGCTGCTTCGAAGGCAGCTTCTTTCCCAGGCTTGACGAAGGCGTACTCGAGGCGGAGGAAGTTGCGTTCGTTCGCGAGAACCCAGGGCTTCTCGGGCTCGTAGGAGAGGTCGCCCCGAAATCGTAGGAGAGTGGTCGACGTCGAGAGCAGGGTGTCGCTCATCGTCGCGACTGCGTCGCCAATCTTCGAGTCACCGCTGGCGATCAGCGCGTCGGTGGCAGCGTTGGCGCGGTCGAGGTCCGCCATGGACTGCAGCGGAAACACGTAGCTGACACCAACCGAGCTGCGGTTGTTCCAGGCCTGGGTCGCCCGGAGCGGGTACTTGTGATGGCTCAGGACCGCCTGGATCTGCTTCATGGCCGGAACGTAGTCCTGGAGCTTCGACGGATCGATTTCGTGCTCGGTGAGTTGAATGTAGGGCGGGGGAGATTGAGCGGGCAGAACACTCGAGGCGAGGAGCGCAACGAGCGAGAAGATCGAGAAGACGGCGAGTGACGGGCGACGGACGAGCCGGGTTCGTCCGGGGAGATGGCAGGGAAACGACTGGTGATGGATTGGATACACGCTGGATTCCTCCTGCTGGTCCTCTCGAAAGAGGCCTTGGTTGAGTTGACGGACGCCACCTCAGAGTTGCAGGCGCGCTGAGTGATCAGCGAGCTCTTCGAGATGGCTAGCAACCCGGCAGTGCAACAGGAGTGCCGGGCCCGGGCAGGCTCTGGAAGAGCTGGAAAGGCAGTGTTTTGGGGGTCTTCTGCTGAGCAGACGACGGTCGTCAGAGCGGTCGCGACCGTCTAGACCGTCTGCTCGGCTAACGGGTGATCTGTTCGGCGGCCGCTAGCCACCAGAGATCCGAGGCTCAGCTCCAGGACTGCAGCTCGATCAGGTTGCCTTCCGGGTCTCTTGCATACACGAAGACGAGCTCACCGACCCCGTCGATGTGTCGGCGGGTGACCTCGCCGGCCAACGAACCGCCGTGCTGGCATACCGCCGCCGCAGCCTCCTCGACGCTCGTCACTTCGAAGGCGAGGTGTCCGAGCCCACGCCGATTCGCCGATCCTGGCTCGAGTGGGTCGACCATCTCGTAGGAGTAGATCTCGAGGGTCGGCCCGCTGTCGCCATGCCCCGGCAGTCGCAGGTGAGCACCTTCGAGCGCGGCGTTCGGTACGCCGGTGCCGCGTGACAGCCAGGATCCTGACTGTCTGCGCTCCGGTGGCACCGGCTCGCAACCGAACACGTCGCTGTAGAAGGCTGCGAGGACGCGCCAGTTGGTGGCGATGATGTTCGTGTGGGCGTAGCGCACTGTGACGGGACGTTAGCGCACGGGTACTCGAGTCGATGGCAGTCGGGTTGCGGGCGCCCGAGTCGCCTCGCTAACTGCTAGACCGTAGCTAGGCCGTCAGGCGATGGTCCTCCAGCGACTGTTTCTCGACCAGGTCGCGATAGACGTCGTGGGTACTCATGAGCTCCTCGTGCCGTCCGATCCCGGTCACTCGTCCCGACTCCATGATTGCGATCTGATCGGCTTCGCGAACCGTCGAGAGGCGGTGGGCGACGACCAGGGTGGTCCGCTCCTGGGTCAAGTCTGCGAGGGCGGCGCGGATGGCTTCCTCGGACTCGGCGTCGAGGTTGGCGGTCGCCTCGTCGAGCATGAGGATGTCGGGGTCCGTCAAGAAGGCTCTTGCTATGGCGAGACGCTGACGCTGGCCCCCGGAGAGTTTGACGCCTCGTTCACCGACCTCGGTGTCGAGTCCCTCGGGCAGGTTGGCCACGAACTCGTTGGCACGCGCTGCCGCCAGGGCATCGTTCACCTCACGTTCACTGGGTTGTGACTCCAATCCGAGGCACAGGTTCTCGCGGACCGTGCCGGCCAGCAGAGGCGCCTCCTGGGGGACATACCCGATGGTTCGGCGCCAAGCGGCCAGCTGGAGCGTGTCGAGCGGCTCGTCGCCGACGCGGATGGTGCCGGAGTCCGGTCTGTAGAAGCGCTCGATGAGCGACAGCACGGTCGTCTTGCCGGCGCCGCTCGGACCGACGAGCGCGGTCATCTTGCCTGCGGGGATCTCGAGGCTCAGTCCATCGAGCACCTGCGCACCGTCATCGTCTTGTCCGTAACTGTGGGTCACGCTGTCGAAGGTGAGGGTCGCGCCACGAAGGGGCGCCGGACCGCCTTCAGTGCGGTCTTCGACGGTCTCGTCGAGAAGGCCGCTGAGGTAGGCGGCGGCGCCGGCGGCCTTGCTGAGTGATGCGGCGAACGTGGAGAACTGAATCATGGGAACGACGACCTGGAACAGGTAGAGGATGAAGGCCACCAGGGTGCCCACAGTGAGCGTTCCGGTACCGACCCGGGCGCCACCGTAGCCGAGGATCGCGACCATCGCGCCGCTCATGGCGAGCGTCATGGTCGGTCCGAGCGCAGCCATGATGCGCGCCTCTCGGTATCCGAGGCGCTTGAGATCGTCGACCGACTCCCGCGCCCTTCCCAGCTCTTCATTCTCGGCGCAAGAAGCCTTGACGAGCCGCATCTCGGCCAGAACTCCGGCCAGGCGGCCGCTCAGTTTGGCTTGGCCGTCCTGGACGTCTTTGCCGATGGCAGTCAGACGCGTGGCGATCGGGAGAATCAGTAGAAGTCCCGCCAGGGAGCAGCCGAAGAGGACGAGCGTGAGACGCCAGTCGAGCACCCAAAGGATGACGATCGAGCCAACCATGGCCAGAATGCTGGCCAGCAGGCCAACGGCCTCGACCGTCAGGAGGCTCTTGACGGTGACGGTGTCGCTCATGGCGCGACTCGTCAGCTCTCCCGACTGAGCCTCGTCATGAAAGGGCATGGGGAGATGGAGTAGGCGTCCGACCAGCTGCGTTCGAAGGTCGGCGGTCATGATCTCGCCAGCCCTCGCCAGGAGATAGAGACCGACGCCGCTGACGACGGCCTGACCCAAGATGACCAGGACGAGCTGGATGATCAGCGGGCGCGGAACGATCCCTGCGCCGGCTTCGCCGATGAGGTCGCGTGTGATCAACGGAACCCACAGGCCCGCGGCGGTCTCGATCAATGCGAAAACGCTGGCGACGACCAGGAGCAGCCACGGAATTCGCATTCGGCGGATGAGTCGGGTGAGGGCTTTCATGGGGTGTTGCATGGAGTGTCTCCGTCCTCTGTGACCGACATTTTTGCTCGAAATGACCAAGCGGTCAATATGATCTACAGATACGGTCATTGTTTGCTCGAAGTTTCGTTCAGTGAGACAATGTCCCCGTGGCCGATCCCCGTACACGCCTCCTGCAAGCCGCCCATGAGCTCTTTCTCAGTCAAGGCTTCACCAAGACCACCATCCAGCAGCTGGTGGATCACGCTGGGATTTCCAAGGGCGCCTTCTATCTCCACTTCCGCTCGAAGTCGGAGGTCATGTCGGCTCTCGTTGCGCACCAGGGGGACCAGGTCCTCGATGCGATCGCCGAGCTCAAGGAGCGTGAGGATCTTTCGGCCATCGACAAACTCCGTGCACAGATCCGCTACCAGTGCACGGACCTCCTCGAGCACCGGGTGCTGCTCGAGATCTTCATCAAAGAAGCTGACGTTGCGATCGATGAGGAGATGGTGCTCAGGGCGCAGCGAGCACGGTTCGACTGGCTGCAGATGCAGAAGGACTTTCTGCGTCTCGTGTTCCCAGAACACGACGAGCGCTACACGAGCGATCTCGCGGTGCTGCTCGAAGGAGCCATTCACGAGTTTGCGAGCTACGTCTTGCTCGAAGGTGTCGAGCTCGATCCGGACCGGATTGCGGACTTCCTGGTCGTCGCGACACAGGGTGCTGTCGCCGGACTCGAGGACGCCTCGGTCGAGCCGGTGATCTCGGGAAGCGCTCTCCCTGACCTCCAGGAGATCGACGCTCGACTCGAGGCGTCGGCGAGAGGGCGTATCGACACGGCTCTCGAGCAGATGTTGGAAGAGGCCGGAAAGCTGGGTGCCGACGAAGAGCGTGAGGTCGCGGAGACGATCGATGTCCTTCGGGCTACGCTCGACCAGAGCGAGCCCAGTCGAGTCATCCTTCAGGGTCTGCTTGCCAACCTGCGTGAGATCAAGGAGCTCTTGCCCCAGCGTCGGGCGCTGGCCCACGAGCTGAGGATCAAGCTCATCTGATGGCGATCTGGCGCTGTCAGGACGAGCCAGTACCGAGGACGAGCCACTACCGAGGACGAGAGGGAGCCGTGTGAGAAGGGCCGATCAGAGTGGCGAGGCAACCAGCTAGGAGAACGACATGACGATGCCGAGCCGTATCCCTCCTGGAGTCCGTGAGGTCCTCGAGCGCCATGGCCTCGAGGCCCGTGAGTTCGAGCCGGGAAGTACCCCGACCTCCGAGATGGCGGCAGATCAGCTCGGAGTCGCCGTTGGCCAGATTGCCAAGTCGATCGTGCTCAAGGCCAAAGACGGACGCTTCATTCTCGCGGTCTGCCCCGGTGACGTGCGCATCGACAACAAGCGGCTCAAGGCCGAGCTCGGTTGCAAGGCGCGGATGGCTACCGCGGAAGAGACCGAAGAGATGACCGGTTTCAAACCCGGTGGCGTCTGCCCGTTCGGCGTCTCGGGTCTCGAGATCCTGCTGGAAGAGGGGCTTGAGGACTACGACGTCATCTATCCCGCGGCCGGGACGGACGCATCCGGCGTGCCGATGACGTTCGAGCAGCTGCGCGACGTGACGGGAGGCCGGGTGGTGAGCGTCTGCGGGCCACGCTTGGAGAAGGGCTGAGCGGAGGCGGTTGTTGGAGGGGATGGGTTTGGGACGTCTTCCGGGGGCCGTTGCTGGGATCTGCTCGGCTGGTTGATCTCCGCCCGGCGAGGGTGGGTGGGCTTCGCATGCTGTCTTGCAGTACCGGTCGCCTTCCCGTGGTTCTGGCAACGACGGTTATGCGGTGGACCTCGAAGCAAGCGGGCCGAGGTCCCTTCCCTTCGGCCGCTCGAACGGTGCGCTGCGGTCCGGGCATCTCTAGCGGCCTTCAGTCAGGATGACACCGGAGGAGGGAGGGCGAGCAACACGAGCGCCTTGGAAGTGATCCCGTAGTTTGCCAACGGCAAACTACCAAGCAACGCGAAGCGTTGCCGGGAACTCCTTGCAATCAGCCTCGCTGGAAGTCTTCCCGTAGTTTGCCAACGGCAAACTACCAAGCAACGCGAAGCGTTGCCGGGAACAAGAATCTGCTCTCTTCGTTGTGCTCCCCAGAGGCTCACAAATTCCCGAGGTGTCACCAATGAACTGGCTCGCCGATCTTCGTATTGCAGCGCGCGGTCTTCTGCGCAGTCCCACTTTCAGCGTGGTCTCTGTCCTCGCGCTGGCGCTCGGCATCGGAACGAGCGTGGCCATTTTCAGTGTCATCTACAACGTGGCGCTCAAGCCGTTGCCGTGGTTCGAACCGGACCGCATCGTTTCGTTCAGTGAAGTCTCGCCGGATCTTCCCGGGGGTCGTGGAGGCGGCAGCTCGTTCATGCTCCACAACGTCCGTGAGTTTCGTGATCGGAGTGAGGCATTCGACGGGATCGCAGCACACTGGGCCAACGGCTACACCCTCACGGGGCTCGACGAGCCGGTGCGCCTTTCCGGGTCGCGCGTCTCGCCCGATCTGTTCGGAATCCTAGGGGTTTCGCCATTGGTCGGACGCACCTTCACCCAGGACGAGGTGGACGCCGGCGAAGAGAAGCTCGCCGTGCTCGCCCACGGGACCGCGATACGGTTCTTCGACAGTCTGGAGGAGGCCAACGGCGGCGTTTTGCGCCTCGACGGCGAGCCGTACACGGTGATCGGCGTGATGGGGCCCGAATTCGAGTTTCCCGATGACTCCGTGGAGCTTTGGGTGCCGCTCGTCTGGCAAGAATCGCCCGATCCGAATCAGCGTCGCGAGATCGGCCTGCCGGTCATCGGGCGCCTGGCCGATGGCTTCTCGCTGGAGCAGGCACAATCTCAGGGAGACACCCTGCTCGCGGCCATTCGCCAGGAGCGAGATGCGCGCTTCGAACAGGCGAGGCAGCAGACGACGGAAGCGAGCTCCGGTTCGGGCACGCATGATGGTGAAGAGGGTGATGGCGAAGCTGCGGCTGCTGGGTCAGGCGGCGCAGGACCGGCCGGAGAGGCTTCGAGTCGCAGTCATGCCCAGGCGGGGCCGAGCGCGGACCAGCGTGCTGAGGCGCCGCCCCAGCCGAAGCTCGTTCTGAGGAGTCTTCTCGACCAACAGCTAGAGCCAGTGCGCCCGGCCATGACGATGCTCGGTGGGGCCGTCCTGCTCGTGATGTTGATCGCCTGCGCCAACGTCGCCAACCTCTTGTTGACGCGCAACCTGCAGCGCCGCCGGGAGCTCGCGACCCGAGCGGCACTCGGTGCTGCGCGCAGCGGTCTGGCTCGACTGTTGATCATGGAGAGCCTGCTGCTCGGGCTCATTGGTGCCGTACTTGGTCTCGGTCTCGCCACAGCCGGCCTACGCGTCATTCGCTCACTCGATCCAGGTTCGATCCCGCGTCTTGCGGAGGTAGGTCTGGGGCTGCCGGTCATCGCCTTCGCCGTGGGGCTCGCGCTCGTGACAGGAGCTCTGTTCGGGCTCGTTCCCGCCCTTCTCCTGTCGTTCAGACGTCTGATCTCCGGCCTCGGGCGTGAGGCCGGCCCGGTGTCGGGAGGTCGACCCGTTCAGGGCCGACTGCGTGGTGCCCTGGCCGTTGCCGAGGTTGCTCTGGCTCTGGTGCTGCTGATTGGTGCGGGTCTGCTCGCCAACAGCTTCTTGCGCCTGATCAACGTCGACCCCGGGTACCAGCCGGAGGGTGTGTTCAGTGCTTTCGTAGCGCCCGCGACAAGTCAGTATCCGCCGGGTGAATCGAGGAATGCCTTCTACAACTCGCTGTTGGAGCGCGTTCGCTCGGCTCCAGGCGTCGAGTCCGCGGGCCTCGTCAACTTCTTGCCGCCAGTTCAGGGACGCGTGGTCCTGTCGATGCAGATCGAAGGGCAACCGCAACCCAACGATCCCCGCGAGGTTCCCCAAGCCGACCTGCGCGTCGTCTCGACGGGCTACATCGAATCGATGGGCATCTCACTGCTCGACGGACGCACCTTCGACGAACGGGATCGCACGGCCAGTGAGTCGACGGTGATGGTCAACAAGAGCTTCGTCGACAGCTATTTCGATGAGGGTGAGCCCGTAGTAGGTGAGCGCATCGCCAACTTCGGGGAGATCGTCGGAGTGGTGGGTGACGTGAGAGCTCAAGGCCTCGACAGTGATCCCATGCCGACGATGTTTCTCCTGGCAGAACAAGCGCCGCCCATGATGGCTCAGATCTTCAGCCGCATGGCTCTCGTCGCGAAGACCGATGGGACGACCACACCTGATGCGCTCGTTCCGGTCGTGCGGAGTCAACTGACGTCGCTCGACTCCAACGTGGCTCTCGAAGACGTGCAGCCACTCGCGGAGCGGCTCGCGGAGTCGGTCGCGCTGCCGCGGTTCTACGCCACCATCGTCTCGGTGTTCGCAGGCCTGGCGCTGCTGCTCGCGGTGCTCGGCGTCTACGGAGTGCTGTCGTTTGCGGTCAGCCAGGAAACCCGTCAGACCGGCATCCGCATGGCGCTGGGAGCCCAGCAGAACTCCGTCGTCACCCGCACTCTGCTGCGCGGTGTTGGGCTGACAGCGATTGGCATCGTGCTCGGAACCTTCGGTGCCCTGGCTTTGAGGGGACTGGTAGCGGGCATGCTCTTTGGGATCGCGCCCAACGATCCCATGACTTTCGCTGGTCTCGCGGGCCTTCTGCTACTCGTCGCCACCGTCGCATGCCTGGTGCCCGCTCGGCGCGCGGCTTCCGCCAATCCGGTCGAAGCACTCCGGCACGAGTAGTGGTTCGGTCGTTTGTGACGACGACCGAAGCGGCGCGGGTCATGTGACTTTCCGGACTCAGCGGGGTCTCGATTGATGACGGCGGAGTTGTGCCTGGCCACACGCGCTCTTCACCGTTTTCTGGAACAATCCTCCGAACTAAACGGCGTGTGAGGAGATCTGTCCTCCGCCGAGACCCTGGGGAGCCTTGAGCGATGGGAATACTGGATCGTCTACGCCTTGAACTGATCGACATCATCGAGTGGATCGACGATCCACACGCGACGCTGGTCTGGCGTTTTCCGCGCTATCGCAACGAGATCAAGCACGGCGCCAAGTTGATCGTGCGCCCGGGGCAGGTGGCCATCCTCGTCAACGAAGGTCAGCTGGCCGACGTGTTTGGTCCTGGGACGCACACCCTCGAGACGAAAAACGTGCCGATCTTGAGAACTCTCCAGAGCTGGGCCACTGGTTTCGAGAGCCCCTTCAAGTGTGAGGTCTACTTCGTCAGTACTCGCCAGATCACGGGGCTCAAGTGGGGCACTCCCAACCCGATCATGATGCGGGACGCCGACTTCGGCCCCATTCGTCTGCGCGCTTTTGGCACCTACAACGTGCAGTGCAAGGACCCCCGCGCGCTGCTCGAGCAGCTGGTCGGTACCGATGCCCAGTTCGAGGCTGACGAAGTCGCCGAGATGCTGAGATCGTTCATCGCCAGCTCGTTTGCCGACGTCGTCGGCTCGGCCAACGTCGCAGCGCTCGATCTGGCCGCAAACTATACGGAGCTTGCCGATTCCGTCCGCCAGAAGGTGGTCGCCGATCTGGGAGGCGAGTACGGTCTCGACCTGCCTCAGCTGTTCATCGTCAACGTGTCGTTGCCCGAGCAGGTCGAGAAGGCGCTCGACACCCGCACCAGCATCGGTGTCATCGGCGACATGACCCGCTACCAGCAGTACCAGATGGGTGAGGCGATGCGAGCCGCCGCCGAGAACCCGGCAGGTGGCGGGGCCGCCGAGGGCATGGGACTCGGCGCCGGTTTTGCCATGGCGTCGGCTATGGCCAACCAGATGAATGCCGCTCAGCAGCAGCCTCAGATGTCTCCCGTCGGGGCGCCGATGGTGCCGATGGCCCCGGCGGCTATGACGCCGCCACCTCCGCCGCCTGCTCCCATGCCGACGTGGTACATCGCCGAGTCCGGAAACACGCTGGGTCCGTTTACGGCTCCGCAGCTTGCCGAGCTCGTCGCCCAGGGCCGTCTGCTTCGCGAGACGCCGGTTTGGCGGGCGGGTTTTGCCGCTTGGCAGCAGGCTGGCGAAGTGCCCGAGATCGGTACTCTGCTAGGACCCCCGCCGGCGCCGGCTGGTTGATGATCGGCTAGGGGGGCTCCTGGCACTCGGTCCTCGGTCGCGGTGAGCCGCGCCGCGCCGATGGGTAATGGGCTTCTCGATGTCCTCCTCGTCATCTCGATCTGTTACAGATGTGGTTCCTGCCTGACCAAGTGAGGTTCGTCTCCCGTTGAGCTCTGCACGATCCGTCGAGCTTCCGCCGCTGCCGAAAGAGACCGTTCCCGAAGCGATCCAGGTCGAGCGCCCCGGACTCACCCGCGGTGCTCATTCGAGGCCCGATCTCGATCCGGAGACCGATCCTCGTCACTTTCCGTGCCCGCAGTGCGCGGCGGATCTCGAGTATGCGATCGGGAAAGAGTCGCTGCGCTGTCTCCACTGCGGCTATGACCACCAGGTCGAGGTGGACCTCGAGCTGCGCATCGAAGAGCAAGACTTCGCCAAGACGCTGGAGCGCATCGAGAAGCTTCGTCGCGATGGTGGCGCTGCAGTGGTGGGCGAGGAGACCGTACGCTGTGAAGCGTGTTCAGCGGAGGTCTCCTTTCAGGGTGCCGTCACCAGCACCGACTGCGCCTACTGCGGGCAGCCCGTTCAGCGTGACCGCGTGCATACCGCTACCGACCGCATCCCGGTCGACGGTGTGCTTCCGTTTACGGTGGACAAGCGCGAAGCCCAGAAGAGACTGACCCGGTGGATCAAGAAGTTGTGGTTCGCCCCCGGGGCATTCAAGCGCAGTGGTTTGCGAGGACGGTTCGAAGGTACGTTTCTGCCGTACTTCAGCTTCGACAGCCTCACGTTCACGGCGTATCGAGGGCAACGAGGTGACAACTACACGGAGCAGGTCGGCAGCGGCAAGAACCGGCGCACCGTGGTCCGGACCCGGTGGACTCCGGCATCCGGCAGGTTCCAGCGTTTCTTCGACGACGTTCTGACGCTCGCGGTGCGCAACGCCGAGCTTCCGGATGTGCAGCGACTCGAACCCTGGCCTCTCGAAGATCTGAAGCCGTTTCGCGCCGAATACCTGGCGGGTTTTGGAGCCAGGACCTACGACCGTGAGCTCGCCGAGTGCCTGCCGGACGCCAAGACTCGGATGGATTCGGCGTTGCGCCAGGAAGTGCGCCGGCGCATCGGCGGTGACCAGCAGCAGATCACGAGCATGGACACCAGCTTCGACGCGCTGACCTACAAACACCTGCTTCTGCCGCTCTGGCTGATGAGCTACTCGTTCAAGAACAAGACCTACCAGGTGGTCATCAACGCCACCACCGGCGACGTATTCGGCGAGCGTCCCTACAGTGCCCTCAAGATTGCGCTTGCGATCTTGGCGGGACTGGCGGCGATCGCCATGCTCATTTTTGTCGTCAGATAGAAAGAACGGCAACCGTTCCGGTTGCTTTGGAGTTTGCCTTTGGCAAACTCCGAGACGACTTCCAACGTGCTGGTTCGGCAACCGTTCCCGCTGCTTTGCCTTCGGCGAACTCCCGGATGACTTACAAGGCGCTTTGGACTTGGCCTGGCGAGCTCCCGGAAGACTTTCAGCATGCTGGCGGGCTTCGCATTACCTGGGAGGCAGGCCGCCCCCCTTTTCGGGGCACGATGTCGCGATGACGGTGAGGCGCCTGCTATTGAAACGAGCGGGGCGAGGTTCCTCCATCCGGCCGGACGACAGTTGGTCTGCGGTCGGCCATCATTTCCCGGCCTCCTGTCGGAATGACACCCGCGGTTGATTGCTCGTCAGAGGCAGCGCAGACCCGACGGGTCGTCGGCGTGAGGGTACGGGCATGCTCCGTCCCCCGACCCATCGAGCGCGCTCCGCGCCGACTCAGCGGAGACGTGTCTCGCTACGGGTAGAGCCGGGAGACCGTCCACTCACCGTCGGCTCCTCGCTCGTAGACCTCCCGGTCGTGGAGTCTGAAGTCGCCGCGCGTCCAGAACTCGATACGCCTCGGCTCCACGAGAAAGCCGCCCCAGTGGGGAGGGCGGGGGACGTCGCCGTCTTGGTGTTGGGCTTCCATGTCTTCGACTTCGGCGAGGAGGACGTCTCGACTCTCGAGCGGGCGACTCTGGCGGGACGCCCAGGCGCCGATGCGACTTCCCCGCTGGCGGGAAGCGAAGTATTCGTCGGCCTGCGCATCGCTCACCCGCGTCACTTTCCCAGCAGCGCACACCTGCTTATCGGTGGCTCTCCAGAAGAAGTTCAGCGCGATGTTGGGGTTGCCCGCGAGCTCGGTGCCCTTGCGGCTTTCGAGATTGGTGTAGAAGACGAAGCCGCTGCGATCGAAGCCTTTGAGTAGGACGACACGTGACGAAGGTCGGCCTTCGCCGTCGACCGTGGAGATCACCATCGCGTTCGGGTCGCGGGTCTCCTCACGCTCGGCCTCGGCAAAGACGCGGGCGAAGCGGTCCATCGGATGTTCGGTCATGCTGACGTTCTCCAGAAGTTGGTCGGGGTCCTGCGCACGCGCAACCCACATGAATTCTTACGATGATCGCGCGACGAGTCGATGTGGGATTCGATGGAGCTCGGTCGATTCGGGCTTCGTTTTCGAGGCGCTCGTCATCAGTTACTCTCCAGGTTCCCTCTCGAATTCGCCTCTCAGTCGGTCACGCAACGGTGCTGGTCGTGACGACCACTCCGCGCCTCTCATCTTGGAGCTCAGATGATTCAGGATCCCCTCGGTCAGCTCGTCGTTCTCCTTGCCGTCGTCTGGATCTCGATCTCGTTGACGAGTCGCTATGCGTGGGCCGAACGGTTTTCGGCCGTGCTCTGGATTCTGCTCCTGGGAGCGTTGGCTTCCAACCTGGGGCTCATACCTACCGAGGCTCCCCTGTACGGTCAGCTGATCGGGTTGGCAGTTCCGGTCGCGGTGGCGCTCATCCTCTTCAAGGTCGACCTTCGCGACCTCCGAACGGCCGGGCGACCGATGATTGCGGCCTTTGCCCTGGCGGCGATCGGCACGGTCGTCGGGGTGGTGGTGGCTTCGGTCGTGACGGCTCCGTGGCTGGAACCGGTGCTTGGAGAGGACAGCTGGAAGATCGCCGGTCCCTACGTCGGAACCTACGTTGGAGGGAGCCTCAACTTCTTCGCTCTCTGGGAAGGACTCGAGCTGGGTAGCCCGGACCTTTTTGCCGCCGCCAACGCGGTCGACAACCTGTCCATTCTGCCGCTGTATGCGATCTGGGTCACGGTGCCGCTTTGGCTCGCTGGCCGCTTTCCCGTTCGCAGTCTCTGGGCACTGGAATCCGATGTCGTCGAGTCTGACGTCGGCGGTAACGTGAACGCTCCGGCGCCAAACGAAGACGCCGGGTTCGTGCTGGCGGATGTGGTCACGCTGATGCTGCTCGCCTTCGGGGTCGTCTGGGCCAGCGGTCTGATCAAGACCCACGTCATCGACACCTTTGCTCCGGGGGTGCCCGAGATCCTCGTGGTCACGACCCTGGCCCTCGTCATGGGGCAGTTTCGGGTCATCAAACGGCTCCAGGGGGCATGGAGCCTCGGCAATCTAGCGTTCTACCTCTTCTTCGCCGCGATCGGAGCTCTGATCAACGTGGTGAACGCCATCGTCTTGTCGCCCATTCTCTTCGTGTTCGTGCTCATCGTGATCGTGCTGCACATGACCGTGACCTACGGTGGGGGACGACTGCTGGGGATGGATCTCGGAGTGCTCACGATCGCCTCGATCGCCACCAAAGCCGGTCCGCCGTTGGTTCTGCCAATGGCCGAGCAGAAGGGTTGGCAGCACCTGGCGCTCCCAGGCATGCTGGTCGGTCTGCTGGGCTACGCGATCGGCAACTACATCGGCTTCGGCGCTGCCTACCTCGTGCGCTCTCTGATCGGGTGAAGCCGCGGAGCCAGAGGGGAGGCCGGCTGCCGCTCGGTCGCGAGACCTCTGAACGCAGGAGTGCTGCCTGGTCTTCGCGAGAGCTCAGACCTTGGCTCGGGTCTGGGCCTCAGATCTTCGGCCAGTAGCGATCTCTCAACTTGCGTTTGTAGAGCTTCCCGGTCGGCAGACGCGGTAGCTCCTCTTCGAAGTCGATCGACTTGGGGATCTTGTAGCCTGCGAGATGCTCGCGGCAGTAGGCGAGAAGCTCGGCAGCGAGATCGTCTCCTCGTGACTCCCATGAGACGGGTTGGATCAGAGCCTTGACCTCTTCGCCCAGGTCTTCGTTCGGCACTCCGATGACGGCGACGTCCAGCACCTTGGGGTGGAGCACGAGCGCGTTCTCGATCTCCTGAGGATAGATGTTGACGCCACCCGAGATGATCATGAAGGCCTTGCGATCGGTGAGGTAGACGAAGCCGTCGTCGTCGACGTAGCCGACGTCGCCGAGCGTCGTCCAGCGCTCGTTTGTGGGATGACGAGAGTCGAGCGTCTTTGCCGGATCGTTGTGGTACTCGAAGAGAGCTTCTTCTTCGGGTTGCTCGAAGAAGATTGTGCCTTCTTGGCCAACCCCTAGTTCGTGACCTTCTTCGTCGCAGATGTGGACGTCGGCGTTGATCGGTTGTCCCACTGAGCCGGGGTGGCTGAGCCACTGCTCCGAGCTGATGAGACAGGTTCCGTTACCTTCGGTCCCTGCGTAGTACTCCAAGAGGATCGGCCCCCACCACTCGATCATCTGCCGCTTGACCTCCACCGGACAGGGAGCTGCGGCATGAATGGCGACGCGATGGGTACCGAGGTCGTGGCGAGTCCTGGCCTCCTCAGGCAGTTTGAGCATGCGCGAGAACATCGTCGGGACCCATTGACTCACGGTCACGCCGTGTTGCTCGATGGCCGCCAGGGCGAGCTCCGGGTCGAACTTGGACAGGGCCACGACGGTGCCACCCGACATCTGAGTACGCGCCGTGAATCCCAGCGGTGCGGCGTGGTAGAGAGGCGCTGGCGAGAGGTATACAGCGTTGCTGTCGATTCCGAACAGCATCGCGCGTCGCGTCGCAACCGGGTCTTCGTCAGACACGAGATCACCTTCGAGGGGGCGCTTGACTCCTTTGGGACGACCGGTGGTTCCCGAGCTGTAGAGCATCGTGCGGCCACGGGGCTCGCTCTCCAGGCGCTGGGCCGGAAAGTCTCCCAGACGCTCTCGGTAGCTGTGCCAGCCGTTTGCGGGTTCTCCGATCATCAGCCGGTCCGAGCAACCTGGTGTCAGCGTTGCGAGCTCTTCTGCGACCGTGGCGAGCGCGTCGGAGGACACGATGGCCTGCGCGCCGCAGTCGTTGACGATGTAGGCGGCTTCTTCGGCGGTGAGATAGCGGTTGATCGCCGTCAGGTACAGGCCTGAGCGCATCGCGGCCCAGTAGACCTCGAAGTAGCTCGCCCGGTTCTCCATGAGCAGTGCGACGTGATCGCCGCTGCGCAGACCTCGTTGCCACCAGAGCTGAGCCAAGCGATTGGAATTGTCGTCGAGCTCCTTGTAGGTCAGGGACTCGCCCGTCTCCGCCATCAGTATGGCGACTTTGTCCGGCTGGGTTTGGGCGTACTCACCTGGATACATACCGTGCTCCTGGTTGCTGGATGGGAGACCCGACCGCGCTCGACCGGCACTGATCTGCTGAGCTGGGGTGGAAGCGAATGGTAGTCGACCCGCGCTGCGACCATGAGGTCCTCGGAAGTTCGAGCCGCCTGTCGACGTTCTGTCACAAGACCGGTGAGTCGCTATGGTCAATTCACATATCTTGCGGTAGCCTGGTCGGAGGAGGCAGTAGCATGAGACGTAGTAAACCCCTGATGACACTGGCTTTAGCCGTCGCCCTGGGTGGTCTCCTGACCGTCCCGGTGTTTGCCAACAAGAACAAGGACCGGGTGGTCAAGGACAAGCTGGTCCTGACAGAGTGTGAGCTCGACTTTTCGCTCAAGGGTTGGTCCTTCTTCTACAAGACCGGCCGCGGCGAGGGCACCGTCCGTTGCGACAACGGCCAGACGGCCCGAGTTGCCCTCAGGACACGCGGTGGCGGACTGACTCTCGGCAAGTTCTCGATCGACGACGGCTTCGGCAATTTCTCGCCAGTCGAAGACATCTCGCAGGTGTTCGGTGCCTACGGCACTGCGTCCGCGCACGCTGGCGCTGCTCGCTCTGCGGCAGCGACTGCCATGACCAAAGGTTCGGTGTCGCTGGCGCTGGCCGGTACGGGCCGCGGTTTTGACCTCGGTCTGGACTTCGGTCGCTTCACCGTACGTCGCCTGGCCGATCAGTCAGAGGTGTCGTCGGCGACCGAGTAGCTCGGTGTTCAGGGCCTGTGGCTTCGGCCGGTTGTGGAGCGTTTGCCTCGGGTCGTCGAGACGACGATCGTCGATCTCGCTCTCAAGGTGCCAGTGCGTAGATCAGGACGTACGGCAGGATCACGACCCAGACCCAGATTCTGAGATCACGCCAGGGTTTCTGGTCGGGAGCGCCGCGAAAGACGAACTCCCGTGAAGCTCGCAGGGTGGCGAGCGCGGGAATCAGCAGGAGTGCCAGCGCAAACCACCGAGCGTGCTGGAGAGGCACCGCTGAGAGCAGGGCGTCGAAGGGCCCGAGAACGAGCTCGATGGCCGATCTGATCAGGTCCGTCACGCCGTGGTCTCCTCCGCAGAATCCGGCTCACCGATCGATTCGCGAGGGGGCTCGCCTTTGGGTGTGGCGAGACTGACGGCGACGGTGAGCCCCAGAGCGAGTACGAACGACCACCAGGCGATGAACAAGAACGGCTCGTTGGAACTGAACAGTCCGGCCATCGCCGAGCTGTTGAGGGTCACCGAGAAGAGGACACCACCTGTGAGCCCGGCGAGCGCCCCCCACCGATTGGCGCGCTTCCAGGCGATCCCGAGGATCAGGATGGCGAGCGTTGGTCCCTGGATGAGGGAGAACGACGTCTGGATGGCGTTGTAGATGTTGCTGAAGCGCAGCTCGATCTGAGGAGCCACCAGAGCTCCGAGCAGCAGCAGGATGGCGCTGATCATCCGTCCCCAGCGGAGTCCGGCCTGCTCATCGAGCGGTGTTCCCCAGCGCGCCTTGAGCTTGCCGACGACGTCGTTCGTCCACAGCGTCGACGCCGAGTTCAGATTGGAGTCGACGCTCGACATCAGGGCCGCCAGGAAGGCTGCGAGCATGATGCCTCGTAGGCCTGCGGGGAGCAGCAGACGAATGAGGTTGGGCACGGCCTCATCGCCGTTCTCGAGGCCGGGAATGATGATGATTGCAGCGAGACCCGGGAGTGCGACGAGCAGAGGGATGAAGAGCTTGAGGAAAGCTGCAGTGAGTACTCCAGCCTTGGCGTCCCACTCGCTGCGGGCGCCGAGGGTGCGCTGAACCATGGCCTGATTGCCGGTGTAGTACGCCGTCGACAGCACGATGCCCAGTCCCAGCACGATTCCCGACCAGGGAAACGGTGTCGTGGTGTCGTGTGGAAGATAGAGGCTGAAGTGATCTGCATAGGCCGGCCCCTGGGCCACGATCTGCTCGCGAAGGGAGCCGAGCCCGCCGACTTCGGCCATCGCGCGTGCCAGCAAGATGCCGCCGCCGACGAACATGATGATCAGCTGAACGACGTCGGTCATGACCACTGCCGCGAGGCCGCCCGAGATCGTGTAGAGACCGACGATGATGGTGGTGACCCAGATCGAGACCAGGGGATCCCACCCCAGCACCCCGCGCAGGAGGACCGCGGTCGCGTGGATCATGATCCCGAGGTTGAGCAGCAGGATGAGCCCCCAGCTGACTGCGAGAAACGTCTGGACCTCGGTGCCGTAGCGTCGTCCGAGGTACTGCGGCACCGTCATGACTTTCGAGCGCCAGTAGAACGGCACGATCACGAACGCAGCGATCAGGAGAGCCGGCATCGAGCCCAGCCAGTCGAAGTTCGCCTGGGCGAGACCGTAGGCGTAAGTGCCTCCCGCAACGGCGATGAAATCCGTCGCTCCGATGTCGCTCACGACGATCGACATGCCGATTGCCCAGAAGGGGAGGGCTCGTCCGGCGAGGAAGAAGTCGGTCGAGCTCTTGACCCGCCTCGACGTCCACCAACCGACGAACAGGATGCCGACGAGGTACGCCAGCACGATCGACGTGTCGAGAGCGCCGAGTCCCATCTGACCACCGCCCGCCATCAGTCGACCTCCACCTGGCCCGTCTCCGTCTGATCGAGCGCCGAGAGTGACTGCAGATACCGGAGGCTTTCTCGGGCAGCATCTTCCGCCGAGCCGTCGCAGAAGTCTTGTTCGACGATCAGGCCGCGTACGCCGACTTCCAACGCGGCCTCGACGATCGCTGCAATGTCGAGGTCGCCCTGGCCGAGTGGTGTGAAGCGAGCCTCTTGCGCGTCGCCCCCGGCGTTCTCCAGAGAACCGTCTTTGAGGTGAAGGAGTCGCAGCCTGGGCCCGAACCTCCGAATGTAGAGCGCTGGATCGATGCCGGCAAAAGCCAACCAGTAGACGTCGAGCTCGAAGAAGACGGATGCGATCGAGAGCTCGGCGCGCATGACCTCGAGGCCGTCAGAGCTTCCGCGGTTGCGGACGAGCTCGAACTCGTGGTTGTGATAGCCGAGGCGCTGACCGCGCGCCTGGAGGCGAGCCCCCCACTCATCCAGATCGCGAGCCAGCGCTGCAAGGATCTCGTGGCGCTCTGCCTCTGTTCCTCGTCGCTCGGGTGACAGCCATGGGATCACGAGGTCGGCACAGTCGATAGCGGCGTAGGTGTCTGCCAGCTCGATCAGGTTGCCCTGCTCGAAACACTCGAGTGGCACGTGGGCAGAGAGAACGCAGAGCGATCGCGCGTCGAGCTCGGCCCGAGCAGCCTTGGGCTCGAGGCCCCAGAGACCACCGTCGGCGCTGAAGAGCTCGACGTTGCGATAGCCGGCAGCTGCTGCGACGTCGAGAGCGGCCAGGAGGCCGCCGCGAGTGAGAGAGTCACGAACGGTGTAGAGCTGAAGGGCAATAGGTGGCAAGGTCTGGTCCCGAGGGGATGGATCTATGGGCGGTCAGTCGATGTCGCTGACGGGTCGCGCTCGATGAAGCCATGATGGAGTCCGAGATAGTAGGGGAGCAGAAACGAGGCGCCGTCGGCGAGGTTGAGACCACGTCCACCATAGTCGAGCGTCCAAGGATCGACGTTCCAATGGTTGACCCACCGTTCGTCGATCGGTAGCACCTTGCCGTCGCGCTTGTGTCCCTTGGGGCGCTGCTCGGTCGATGTGCGTAGCTCCACGATGTCGAGCCGGTGGGAGTTGCGTAGCGGCCAGTCGATGCGGTCGAGAGGGTAGCGCCGCAGTGTGTCGAGCGAGTCCTCGGCCCAGTCGTTGCCGTCGGGTTCCACCATGAAGTCGTCGAAGGCGTCCCTGTAGCGAGTGGGGTTGTCTTTCATCGCGCCGGCGAACAGGTAGTGAAAGAGCGGATTGCGCTCGGGTGCCTCGTTGCGCCAGTAGCGATAGAAGCTGTGTGCCCAGAGCGAGCGCAGTTGATCGTCCCGCTCGTAGCGCATGAGGTTGTAGAACCCCATGAACGCCATCTCGTCGTCGGACTGGTTGCCGGTTCCGGGCCCCTCGTGGACCTTCGGCGTGCGCGTGTTGGCCGCGTAGCCGTGACGTTCGATGAGCTCTCGAGCGGCTGAGGCGTAGCGCTCCCTGTCAGCACCCACGGCTACGTGCTCCGCGACCCGCAAGTAGGAGAGCATGCTCATCGAGTTGAGGCCGCGCTCCTCCCACCAGTCGAGATCATCGTTCAGAGCAGATGGTGAGAACACCGCCCAGCGAGTGGGGAGGCCGTCGTGGTCGACCAGGCTGTGGTCGTTGGCGAGCAGATGGTCTGTGACGCGTTGGACCGCTTCGCGGACGCGTACCTTCTCGTCCTCGTCGGCGACCAGGTCGTAGTACAGAGCATTGAAGAAGTAGTGACCGTCGAGCTCGTCGGAGCTCGTGTCACCTTTCCAGAACCACTGGCCGTCGGCTGAGGTTGGCCACCGAGGTTCGATCAGTTTCCACTTGCGGTCACGCTGCTGGTGCTCGCGATCGCGGGCGAGACGACCCTCGTTGGGGTCCGGGCCTGAGATCGTCAGGATGCTGCGTGCGATGAAGCCTGGCGGCGGCTCGTGTGAACCACCCTCGGTGACGAGGCCTAGGAACTCGAGCGCGCGAAACGCCCTCCGGGCTCGGTCTCGAGCGGTTTGCGAACCGGTGGCTGACCAGGCGAGAACCTGGGCAGCGCCGTACATGCTCGTCCACAGTCCGTCGTTGTCGCTATCTCGCTGGCGATACGGATCCTTCTGGCCGGGCTCTTCCAGGATCACGGCGTCGACGTAGGAGTACGGTGTGCGCCGGTGTCGCTTTTCGATCTCCTCGTCGAAGAAGCCGGCTTTCTCCTCGAGAGTGACTCCGAGCTGGGCGATCTCGCTGACCCCTGAGCTAGTCGCCGCCCAGGCGTGTCCAGACGCATCGACCGAGAGCGCATGGACCTGGTTGTCGAGGAGCCAGCGCGGCCCGGCGCGATACTCCCACAGCGAGTGGGCGGGCTGATCCAGATCAGGGACGAGGCGGATCAAGCCATGGTCTCCCCCGATCCACACAGATCCATCGGGGCTCGGGCTAACGGAACTGAGATCACCTACCGGAGGGCCCTGATGGTTCTCCCAGAGGACCCACGACTGGTCCTTCGAATCGTAGGCGCCGACTCCGCGCTCTGCCGTGACCCAGAGGTGGCCTTCGTGGTCGAAGGCAACGTCAGTCACGCTCGCAGCGTCCCAGGTGGCGCCAGCCGACCGTATGGGTACATCGAGCCACGATGAGGACGTGTCGTCGAGGTGGTGAAGTCTGAGTGCGGGGTCGAGCCCGCGCACCAGCACGGCGACGGCACTGCTGGAGGCAGCGACGAAATGCGGTTGCTCTCCGAGATCGAGTTGCACGACGAGCTCGAGGTTGCGGTCGCGACGCTCGATTCGCGACGCGTCGAAGCTCCAGAGCGAGCCGCCCGTGGGATCTGTGAAGACCCTCGACGCGGACCAACTGACGGGCACACTGTTGCCTGCTCCATCGTCGATGCGGGCGACCTCGTCCTCGTACGTAGCGAAGAGACCGGCTGTCGTCCAGGCGAGGGAACTTGGTGGCGCCTCCAGAGACGCGGCGTTCTCCCAGCTTGCCGCTTCGAGCGCTTCGACCCGCTTCGAGAGCTCGGCGGTGCGGGCGGGTGGCTTGCGCCTGAGGATCATGATCTCGTTGCCCGTTGCGACTGCTACCTCACCTCCGGGAGAGATGGTGACGTGATGCGCCGAGGGTTCGAGCTCGTGACGCACGGGCACCTGCTGCTTGAAGGTCGGGGGAGCCGCGCTCGCCTGTTGAGAGAGAGCCTGATGAGAGAGAGCCTGATGAGAGAGAGCCTGAGCGGAGAGAACTGTGCCGGAAAGGGCTGCCATCGCGACGAGGATCCATCGCGTGATGGCGCGCTCCAATCGGAGCCCAGGGCGTGCCGAAGCTGTTTTGACCATAGGGATTCAAGTGGTCCTCGAGCCGATGGAACGTGGCTGACTTCTGAGTGGAAGGCGAAGTATGACAAGGGAGTATCTCAGAGTGTGCGTCGAGGTCCGTGGGTCTGCGCTACTGTCTGTCGTTCAGGCGGAGCTGATACCGAGCTGATACCGAGCTGATGCAGATCTCATGCAGATAAGGACACTCAGGGACGGTGAGCAAGAGGCAGTTCTAGAGCTGCTCGACGGCTGGCCGTTCGAAGACGCTCGCAGGGGCCGCGACTTCTTCCGTCGCTATCTCGAGCTCGATCACACGTTCGAGCCTCGGAACATCTGGGTAGCGGAGGAGGCCGGACAGCTGGTCTGTTGTGTCCATGTCTTTCCGCGGCGCCTTCGCCTCGAGGGTCATGAAGTGCCTGCCGGCGGCATCGGCAGCGTATTCACCAGCGCGTCGTTTCGAGGTCGTGGCCTGGCCTCCGAGGTCCTGCAAGCGGCCGTCGACGACATGACCGCGCGGGGAATGGAGCTCTCGCTGCTCTGGGCGAATCGAGTGGCCTGGTACCAAGGACTCGGCTGGGAGCCGTGGGGGGGCGAGCAGGTCGAGTTGATCTGGGGAGACCCAGTTGGCGCTGGCCGCGCCCGAAGACCTGCCGAGGCGTCGCGCCTCGAAGTGGT
>JANQPS010000667.1 GCA_028285365.1 Thermoanaerobaculia bacterium
GTTCCTCGCGCGACACGACAAGATCGATCCGGCTCGCATTGGTCTGATCGGCCACAGCGAAGGTGGTCTCGTCGCGCCTCTCGCCGTGAGTCGCGCCAACGACGGCGAAGTTGCATTTGCGATTCTCCTGGCGGGTACCGGCGTCCCCGGGTCTGAAATCCTGATCAAGCAGCTCGATCTCATCCTGCGTGCTGGTGGAGCCACGGACGCAATGGTCGAGCGACGTCTCGAGCAGCAGCACCAGGTGATCGACATGCTCTCCTCCGATAGACCACTAGCAGAGCTCGAAGAGGAGTTCCGAGAGATCGTCACGGCCCAGGTTTCGGAGGCGCCGCCAGGCCAGAGGGTCGAAGGTGAGGCTCTCGAGACTCTGATCGAGCAGCAGCGAGCGGCAACCCTGAGCCCATGGTTTCGCTATTTCGTGACCCATGATCCGCGTCCCGCACTTCGCCAGGTCACGGTTCCCGTTCTCGCTCTCAATGGCGAGCTCGACCTTCAGGTCGACGCGCGCCAGAACCTTCCGGAGATCGGTCGAGCGCTGATTGATGCCGGGAACCTCGATGTCACCCTCAGAACGCTGCCCGGCCTGAACCATCTGTTTCAGACGACCGAGACCGGGTCACCCAGCGAATACGCGGAGATCGAGGAGACCTTTTCACCGGCTGTGCTGAACATCATCTCTGGCTGGATTCTCGACCGCTTTTCTGGAGGCTGAGTACGATCTGCCTCTGAGCCGCGGGAACTGACCGAGGACGTCGCTCACCAGATCGGTCGATCAGAAAGGGGAAGCGTGAGTCACGCTTCCCCAGGCGGTCATCGTCGTGCGCGCGACTCAGTCGTCGTGACGATGTCGGTCGCGTCGTCGATCGTCTCGCCAATCGTCGCGATCTCGACCCCGGTGGCGGCCGTCTCTCCGGTCATAGCGCCGGTCATAGCGCCGGTCGTATCGCTTGTCGTACCGCCTGTCGTAGCGTCGGTCGTAGCGGTCGTAACGCCTGTCGTAGCGGTCGTACCGTCCCCGGTAGCGATCGTAGTACCGGTCATATCGGTCGTATCGGTCATAACGGTGATGGCGATCATAGTCGCGGTAGCGGTAGCGGTCGTTGTAGCCGGGTGCGTAGCTCCAGAAGACTCGCCCGACGTCGAAGCCGTAGCTTCTCAAGTGGCCTAGGACGACAGGACAGCGCTCATGGTGGTAGTAGCGGGATCGATCGATGTAGCAGCGGTCGGTGCATCGATGCCTCGACGGAACCGCGTGAGCGGTCCGATAGAAGTAGTCCGAATGGTGATGCGGCCGATGACCGATCGTGAAGCTGATTCCCCCGACGCGGAAATGTCCCCCCCAGATCCAAGAGGTTGCCTCAGCAGCCGGCACCGCCGCGGGCAGAGTGCCGAGAGCTACGGCACTCAAAGCCACCAGAACGGCGTAGTGAGCTGTGCGTTTGGTTCTCATGGTCTTTCCCTCCTTGGCCCGTCGAACGGGCTCCGGTTCATCGAGCAAGTCGAAGACCGTTCTCGTGCCGGTCGTCGTAGCTCACAGTGCTCAATCTCAAGAGGCATGCCAGGGAGGCAGACCGCCGGATTCATTGAGTTTTCAGGCGCGAGCGTTGTCAGGGCTGTCACCTCTAGAGGACGCTCGCGTCGGGGCGTCGATCGCTTCGGTCTGGGGTAGATTCGTCAGATGTCGAGGCTTCGCGAGCTGATCGGAAAGCCCGGACCGTGGGTCATGGCGGTCCTGAACGTCACCCCGGACAGCTTCTCCGATGGCGGGCATTGGAGCGACGTCGAGGGCGCGGTGGAGCGTGGGCGTGAGCTGGCTGAAGCTGGCGCTGCGATCATCGACGTCGGTGGCGAGAGCAGTCGCCCGGGCGCACAGCCGGTCAGCACCCGCGACGAGCTCGAGCGCGTTCTCCCCGTCGTGGAGCGACTCGTAGCGGACGGCCATCGAGTCAGCGTGGACACGTGCAAGCCTGAGGTGGCGAAGGCAAGTCTCGACGCAGGCGCCGTGATCGTCAACGACATCACGGGACTGTCGGACGAGATGCTCGAGGTCCTCGCCCAGTACCGCGCCATCGGCGTCTGTATGCACATGCAGGGTGAGCCTCGGACGATGCAGGTGGATCCGCACTACGAGGACGTCGTGGGGGAGGTTCGGGACTACCTCGAGGGACGGCTGCGCAGAGCCAATCGCTTCGGTGTCGAAGTGATCGTCGATCCCGGAATCGGATTCGGCAAGTCGCTGGAGCACAATCTGGAACTGCTGAGGAGGCTCGACACGCTGAAGGCCCTGGGCGCGCCCGTCCTGGTTGGCGTGAGCCGCAAGTCGTTCCTCGGAAGACTCACGGGTCGTGAGATCGAGGGGCGGCTGGCGGGCACCCTCGCCTGCAACGCCTGGGCGCTAGCCGCCGGTGCCGACATCCTGCGCGTCCACGACATCGCCGAGCACCGCGACCTGCTCTCGGTCTTCGGTGCCCTGAGTGAGTCTCGCCGAACCGGGCCCCGCGAGTCCGCGAGGAGCGGGCGAGGGCTGGCTCCAGTTCTGGTCATCGAGATCGAGAACATTGAGGTTCAGGCTCACATTGGTGTTCCGCAGAGCGAGCGCGTTCGCGCCCAGCCCGTGCGGATCGGTCTCGTAGCGGAGGTGGCTCGGTCACGGAACGTGGAGGATCGCCTCGACGAAACCGTCGACTACGCGGCGGTGGTGGAGTTGGTGAGGGCTGTTGCGACAGAGCGGCCCCGCCAATTGCTCGAGACCCTGGCGCAAGACATCACCTCGGCGCTGGAGCAACGGTTTGCGCTCGACAACGTCGAAGTCCGGGCCGGTAAGCCAGCGATCGAGCGCCAACTCCGGGTCGGACGATTGGAGGTACGCAGGAGCTCGGCGCTTGACTGAGGGAGCGAGGGCCGTCACGGCGTACGTTGGAGTGGGTTCCAACCTCGGGTCCCGAAAGCTGCTCATCGAGCAGGCCGTAGAAGCGCTCGAGGACAGCTTCCAGGACGTCGAGATGTCGCCTTTGTATGAGAGCGAGCCTCTGCTCGCTCATGGCGGGCGATTCCTGAACGCGGTCGTTTCTCTCAGCACGACCGAGTCCGCCCGCAATCTGCTCGATCGTCTACTGGAGATCGAGGTCGCGCTGGGGCGGGTTCGAACACTCGGGGAGAGACGGACGAGCGGCCGTCACGCTGCGCAAGCAACAGCGTCGACCGATTCTGCGGCACCAGGAGAAGAGGCAAACCTCAGCGAGGCCCGAGTCATCGACCTCGACCTGCTGCTCTTTGGCGATGATGTGATCACCGAAGAAGGTCTGATCGTGCCGCATCCTCGGATGACGGAGCGGCTCTTCGTGCTTCAACCGCTGGTCGACCTCTGCCCGGAGGTCGTCGTACCCGGAGGAGTCACGCGCCAGCGCAGTTCCGCTCTCGAACTGTTGGCTGCGCTCCAGGATTCAGAGCCGAGCAACGCTTGACTGCTTGGATGGGCTAGCCAGGGTTTCGATTCAGGAGGAGACGGGAAGAGACACGAAAGGGTTCCTGGCCCACCGTCAAACGAATCGGGCGTCGGGCGCCGCTTCAGTTCCTGCGGAAGCGCCCCCGATTACCGGGTGGCGGTGCAGGCCTGGTCTCCACCGGACGCGCAGGGGTGGTTCTCACAGATCGAGGTTGCCCGCCTGACCGCGCTTCGGGGCCTGAAGGACGAACAGCACGTCTCTGGACTCGATCGACCCTCAGGGTGGAAGGCCCCTGAAGGACCCACTCCATGGGGATTCCCTGAACTGTCGTTTGTGGCGGTGTCCTCTGGGCACTCGTTTGGGCGTGCAGCGTCTGCCGCCACAACAACTCCTCGTAGGCCCTGCGTCTGCGCAGCTCCATGGCATCTCGAGCCAGCTCCTGTTCCGTGAGGATGAGCTGCGCCCGCTCCCCGAGGGTGATCCATTCGCCGCGATAGAGAACCTCTCCGCGCAGTTCGTGGAACTCGCGAGTGCTGACCCAGACGCCCTCGAAAAGACGGTTGCCGAGCTCGAGGTTGGCACCTGCGTGATCGGGCTCGAGGTCCAGCACGCGCTCGAAGAGTCGTCGCGCGAGCGTCTCGGCACCGTCGGCCTTCATCTCTCGAGCCAGCTCGAAAAGTGTCTGAGGGTCGTCCGGCGCGGCGGCCGAGATTCGCTCAGCGCGAGCCTCACGAGTTTCCGATGCCTCGATGTGACTGACCTGGTTTGCTGCCAGGGTCACGACGCCGAGACTCGAGTGGATTCGGACGGTGCCGTCGTCTGCGCGCACCGCCCGCCCCTCCAGCACCCTGCCGTTGGCGAGATGTACTCGATCGGCCGACATCGGCGGCGGTGCGATGACGGCCGCGAGAGCGCAGGTGAAGACGAGCCGTGAAGCACGCGAGACCGCCCATCTCACGGCGTGTCGGCCAGGGGCGCTCTCGAGAGGACGCTCCGGAGAAGCATTCGAGCTGTTGTCGAGTCTCACTGAGTCAGCGTAACACCGACCGAAGGCGGCTTGTTCCGCAAAACCGAGACCGAGGCCGAGGTCACACTCGATACGCTGGTCATCAGTCCTCTCCAGACAGAAAGGATGCCGTGACCGTCGGGTCGCCGTCGTTGGGCGCAGGCTCGATTCGCAGCAGCGTCGACATGAGCTCGTAGATGTGCACGTTCTCGAACGCCGGCACTCTCATCGCTTCCTTCAGGTCCGGACCGTTGGCGAGGAAGAAGGCGTCCATGGAGCGGTTCGACGGAGGGTAGCCGTGAGCTCCACCTCGATAGACCTCCGGGTTGCGCTCGTAGCGACTACTGTGCGCAATTCTCCAGCCTTCGTCGGCGATGGCAATCACTTCAGGAATTCGCGGATTCCCAGAGTACCGGTATTCGTCAGGCAGGTCGTCTCGATGGTACGCGGTGAGGTTGGGGTGTGCGTCGAGAGCCTCGACGATCTCTCTGGGATTCCTGCTCGGGGAATCGGGGCGGTCGTCAGAGGGCGGCACGATACGGATCATGGCCACTGGATCGATGTCGACGACGTCGAGTCCTGCGAGATCGATGACCTGGTCGAGGAGAACGACACGCTCTGGTGAGGTTGCTGCCATTCCGTGGTCCGAGACCACGATCAGATTGGCTGGTTGGCCCCGCTCGGCGAGCCCCTCGACCATGGTTCCGATGTGCCGATCCACGAGGATCACGGCCTCTTTGAGCTCGTCCGAGTCCGGGCCGTGACGATGCCCGATCGAGTCGGTGTCCGAGAAGTACATCGAGAAAAAGCCTGGCCGTTCGCCTTCGGGCAGATCGACCCACTCGAAGAAGAGCTCCAGCCGGGCTTCAGCCGTCATGTCGTCGTCGTAAGGTAGCCAGAAGCTTGGTCGGACTCCTCCAATCTCAGCTTCGCTCCCGGGCCAGAACATCGGGGCCGCCTTGATGCCCTGTTGCTCGGCTGTGACCCAAATGGGCTCTCCGAGCCACCAGTCGCTCCGCTGGACCTCCTTGCGCCTACTGAGACCAAATCTCGCCTCGAGGTCAGGGTCGTACATGTTGTTGGAGA
>JANQPS010000684.1 GCA_028285365.1 Thermoanaerobaculia bacterium
ACCCCAGACCCAGGTTGCGGGACTCGGAACAGCTCCACACTCGCCCCACGGTGAAGACTCGGGCGTTGGCCAGAACTGCTCGCAGTGCCACGTCTCAAAGCGCACCGACACCACCTTCGTTCGAACCTCCTGGGTCGGCCTGGAGCCTGCTCCGGCTAGAGACATACCAGCCACCGAGCCTCCGCCACCCATCCCACATCGCACGCTTCTGCGCGAGAAGTGCACGGTCTGCCACAGCGGTCCTGACGCACCCGACCCTGTCGCGATGGACCACCCACAGCGCACCAACTGCAGACAGTGCCATGTCACCACAACCTCCGGATCGACTTCTCGATCGACTTCTCGATCGACTTCTCGATTGGCGTCTGGTTCGACCGTGATTGGAGAGCGACAGTGACTGCACTTCGTCACTCTGAAGACTCAGGACTCTCTCGGAGCTTCCCCCAGCCGAGACAGAAGATGACCGGGCTGGCCGTGGCGCTCGCACTGCTCGGCCTACTCGGGAACCTCTCGTCTCGGCTCGATGCTCAGTCACCCGAAGACGAAGAGGCACCCAAGACGCTCGTCGAGGCGGTCAAGCAAGGCACCTTTACACTCGGTCTGAGACTTCGAGGCGAGCACGTGGAGCAGGACAGCTTCGACGAAGATGCCGACGCGCTGAGCCTGCGGACGCGACTCGGATTCAAGACCAGGAGTTTCAAGGGCGTGTCGTTCGAAGTGGCCGCTGAAGACGTCTCGACCCTCGGCAGCTCAACGACCTTCAACAACCGAGGCGTGGGCGCCGCCTCGAACGGCGTTACCGATAGGCCGGTCATCGCAGATCCCGACGGCACCGAGCTCAGCCACTTCGTCGTTCGCTTCACCGGTCTCGAACACACCACCATCCAAGTCGGTCGCATGGAGCTCGCGCTCGACGATCAGCGCTTCGTCGGACCGGTGGGTTGGCGTCAGAACCACCAGGAGATGGACGCCGCCCATGTGAGCATCGAGCCCAACGACGACTGGACGATTCAGTACGCGGCTCTCGACGCGGTTCACACCATCACGCGCGGACGCAACGATCTGGAGGGGCACCTGCTGAACGTCCGCTACCAGACCGGGCTCGGACCGCTCAGCGCCTACGGCTACCTGCTGGACTTCGACGATCCGGCCCGCTTCGGGCTCTCGAGCTCCACCATTGGCCTCCGTTGGAACGGCCAGTCGGACGTCGGCTCCGGCAGCTTTCTCTGGACCGCCGAGCTCGCGAACCAGACTGACCACGGAGACAACCCGGGAGACATCGACCTCGGCTACCGACGCGCCGAGCTCGGCTATTCGCAGAACGGACTCACCGGAAAACTCGGTTTCGAGCTCCTCGAAGGTGACGGTAGCTTCGGCTTCCGCACGCCGCTAGCGACCCTTCACAAGTTCAACGGCTGGGCTGATCTGTTCCTGGCGACTCCAGCCAATGGTCTGCGCGACCTCTACGTATCGGTCGCAGGACGCCACGGTCAGTTGAACTGGCTCGTCGCCTACCACGACTTCGAGTCCGACCGATCGGGCATGTCGTTCGGAACCGAGATCGACGCCCAGCTGGTCTTCACAACGAGCTGGAAGCAGCAGTTTGCGGTCAAGCTCGCGGCATACGACGCCGACGAGCACGCGGTCGACACGACCAAGATCTGGGCCTGGACTTCCTGGGGCTTCTGAGGCCGACGACGCTCGCTGGTACCATCGCGGCACGTCGACTCCCCGTGGAGCTGCCCATGATTCGAGTCTTTCGCCAGGCCACCAGGCTCGCTCTCGCAACCCTCCTGTTCGCTGCGACGATCAACGCTCAACAGCGCCCGTTCGCTGGAGAAACGGTCACCGAGTCGATCGACGTTCGCGAGATCAATCTCGACGTCGTCATCGACGCGGAGCCCGGAGCTCTGGCCGACCTCGCACCGTCCGACATCGCGCTGCGGGTCGACCGCAAGAAGGTCAAGGTCACCCACGTCACACCTGGCAGTCAACTCCAGGAGGCCATTGGCGACCGACTGACGGTCATCGTGGTCGTCGACTCGCGCAATCTCCAGCAGGCTCACCGCGAAGCAGCCCTCGGAGTCGTCGCTCGAGCTCTGGAAGAGGAGATGACGACCAACCCCACCTGGGCGACGGTCGTCAACCTCGGCCGGGGTGTCGAGCTGATCCAGGCACCAACCCGCGACCTCGCCAAGGTGCGCTCGGCGCTGACGGTGGCCACGTTCTCGGAACCGCCGCACAGTGACCTGATCCAGCTCCAGCGCTCAGCCGCGGACGAGGTCGGAGCTCTTCTGGCCCAGCTGTCGAGTCGCGGCAGTACCTACCGGGTGGCCGAAGCGTCGAAGTTTGCGGTTCTCTCGAAGTTGCGCAGCTACGGACAGGCTCTGGCCGGAAGCGTCGACGATACCTTGCGGGACCTCGAACAGGTGCTCGAGGCGCTCGCCTTCGTGCCGGGCCCCAAGGCTCTGTTTTTCCTCAGCGACGGCCTACCTGTGCGGCCGCTGGATCTGGTCGCGCGCACACTCCACGATCGCCTCGCAGGCGGGTCGCGACAGTTCGATGGTCGCGACACGATCGAGGCGGCCACCGGGCAGGACCTCAACGACCGCAACGCCAGACCCACGGGCTCAGATCGCGCCGACATGAGTCGCGCGGTGACGGTCGCACAAGAAGACGACGGCGGCGCGATGCAGTTCCAGGGAGAGATGGCGGCACTCGACATGACCTCGGTCTTCGAGCGCACTGCGGGTCTCGCGAACGCCCATCGGGTCACCTTCTACCCACTCAAGAGTCAGATCAGCGACGCGGTCCTGGCTGGACTCGGTGACGAAGGCGAGCGGCGCGCGGCCACCGCGCTCACCGACATGAGCTCGGGCCTCGATGAGCTCGCCAAGTCGACGGGAGGCACCGTGACTGTCGGCGACGGCCAAAGGCTCCAGGAGGCTTTTCGCAAGGCGCGCGAGGACTTGGCCGACTTCTACTCCATTGGCTTCGAACCACCCGGAGGGGAGGGCACCGAGCGGCTGCACGACGTCGTTCTCAAGGTGCGTCGCAAGCGCGTCGAGGTTCGCTACCCGCAGAGCTATCTCCGGCTGTCCATGGAGCGGCGACTCTCAGCACGCGCCTGGGGCGCACTGCTCCTCGACTGGGAGGTGAACCAACACGGACTCGAAGTTGCGACCCGGTCGAAGATCATGGTCGACGATACCGCCCAACCCAACGAGCTCGGTCTCCATACAGTCGACGTCATGCTCAGTCTGCCGATCGGCAAGCTGACGCTGCTACCAGCAGGGGAAAACTCGACCGGTTCTTTCAAGGCTGTCTATCGCCTTCGCCGAGTCGACGGTGCTCGCACCAAACCCGAGCACGTGGTGTTTGCGGTGGTTATCCCCAGTTCCGAAGTCGAGACCGCCAGCGACCAGTACTACGCGGTGCACTCCAAGCTCGAGTTACCCCCCGGCGACTACGAGATGGTGGTGGGGCTCTGGGAAGAGAACACCGGCGAGTCGTCGTTTGTCCTGCACGAGCTGAGCGTGGGGACGCCGGACGAGGTCGCGCTGCATTCCGCGCCCGTAGACGTCGTGACCACGGCCGCACCTCAGGACCCCAGACGGGTGAGGCACTCGCCCGACGAGGAACGTCTCTTCAGGTCAACCGGATTAGACTCCCAGGATGATCGAGCTCCTGCTCCTCGTTGGACTCCTGTGCCAGCAAACGGAATCGCTCACCCCTCCACACTCGGAACTGCGAATCGCTGACGAAGCGGCCCGAGTGTCAGCGGCACTCGACGAGGTGATGTCCAAAGACCCGGCTGCCGCTCTGGTCACGATCGATGGTGAGGGTCGACCTCGAGCGCGAACGGTCGCCGTTCACGTGCAGCGGCAACCGCTCAGGTTCTGGATCGCAACCCGGCCGACGACCCGAAAGCTCGGTCAGATTCGCGGCAATCCCAAGGTGGCCCTCTACTTCAGCATCGACGCCGAGGAGAGCTACGCGAGCGTGATGGGCACGGCAACGATCCACGACGACGAGCCCACCAAGCTGCGCGTGCGATGGCAACCTGACGACGTGTTGAGTGATCTCTATCCGCACTTCCCCGACGACTACGTCTTGATCGAGGTGAGCCCGAGTTGGATCGAGGTCGGAGGGCAAGGCGCCACCTACGACGACTCCACCTGGCGGCCCGAGGCGCTGGTGCCCGATCACCGGCAACAACAGTCCGCTCCGCCGGACTGACGTCCTCCGCCTAAGGAACCGTCTGGGCCCATCCCGTCGTGGCGCCCGATTCGAAGCCATCGGCCAACAGCAGCCCGCGCTCGTAGGCACCCAAATCGTACGTGCCGGCGAAATTGGGATGAGTCGGCACGTCCCATCCGCGAGGCTGGCCATCGAGGTCAGGCACGAGCGGGACGTATTGCGACACGTCGCAATAGTCCACGGCCGGTGAGTCGGGCTGCGGCCGCAGATCACCCGCAGCCGGATTGACCAGGAGAGGATCCACGAACGCGGCTCGGCTCGAGTCCGTGGTGCCCTCGAGCGTCTCCATGAGGAAACAGTCGACCTCGATCGTGCTGGTCGCGTCCACAGTGAAGTCACCGTGGTCCGTCCAGATACTCGAGTAGATCTCGACCGACGAGCCGCCGGTAGCCGCACCCCCTGCCGAATCGAAGCGGGTCGCTCCGACCAAGTAGGAATTGGCTGCCGCCGTCATGAACGCAGCGACGATCTCGGCACCGTCGCGCGCCGTCAGCAGACTCTGGGCATGATTGCCGTGAAGCGTGACGCTCTCGAGATTGATGATCGTGCCGGTATCCGTTGCGAAGACGGGATGACCTCGCTGGTCGTGTTCTCGATGGCCATGGATCTGGGTCTGGAAGATCCCGACGCTCGACCCGCCACCGGCGTAAACGGCCGTACCCTCTCGAAATCCTGGTGATCCATCGAGCTCGTTGTTGTACAGGCCCGCGCAGGCCGGCGGTGGGCACGCCTCGGCACCTCGATACAGGATCAGGTCGGAGTTGTTGTCGACGTAGAGAGCGCCGCCGCGCTGCCCCGCCGAATTGGACTGCAGGATCGCGTTCTGGAGCGTGACGTCACTGGAGTAGATGGCGTAGATCGCTCCGCCCTGAGACTCGGCCGCGTTGAGGTTGAAGAGAGGCGGCGCGAGGTGGGTGTCGTCACCTGAACTGAGGTCCGAGGTCGACGAGAGCGCCACCGCACCCCCCCAACCCGCGTTGTTGAACAGGAACCTGGCTCCCGCCTCGACGACCACGTCACACCCTGCGGTGGCGAAGATGCCGCCCCCCGAGCTCGTGGTCTGGTTGTCGACGATGTCGCCGGCGACGACGATGCGCGAGCCGGTGCAGCTGATCCCACCCCCTGGAGAACCGAACGAGTCGTTGTTCTGAATCTCGCTATAACGATCGATGTCGACCAGCACCGGACCGTTGGTGAGAGTGCCGCCGCCGTCGTTGAACTCGATGCGGGTGCCTTCGAGAAACAGCTGGGCGTCCCCGCCGGTGACCGTGATGGCGCGAGCCGTTCCGAAGCGCGAAACGATCAGGTCACGCAGGGTGACCTTGCTCGTCGCGCCGTCTGCCACGATCTCCAGGACGGGATCGCTGCCGAAACCGAGAAGGGCGCCGTAGCCGGACGCGTTTGGCGTTCCCGTACAGTCCGCGTAGCCGCCACGAATGGTGATGGCACCAATCGTCGCCGGATCGAAGTTGCGGAGCTCGCGCGAGATGTTGCTGAGCGTGGCCGTGATCCGAATCTCGTCGTCCTCACCGATCGTGAAGGCCGCAGCCCCCACCGCTCCATCGAGGGTCGAGGTGTCGCAGTCGGTTCCGGAGCCCACGTAGAAGACGGCGCCCGAAGCCGGCGTCATGGCAAGAGGCAAGAGAGCCAGGAAGGTCCCGCCGACGGCTCGCAAGCCCGCGGCACGGAAGGCGGTGGTTCTGATCGACAACATGAGGTACCCACCCTTGAGTGATTTGCAGGGGTGGGCGGTAGCGCCCACCAGCGTCAACCACGGGATGGCGAACCAAATGGGCCAGTTGGGGCGCAAAAGTCCGGCTTCGTCAGATTGTCGCGTTGAGAGAGAGGCACCTAACTCCGAGAGGGCGCGAATGGACCCAACGACTCCTGGTGCCGCCTTCGGCGCGCGATGAGAGCCAGCGGCCTGGCGTCAGCCAGCCACTTGTGAGCGCAACCCCAAAACAGTGCGCCCGACCAGCTCTTCGATGTCGTCCTCGGCAACCGAGCAGAACGCTATGCGCAGGTAGCGACCCTGCGCAGAGACGAGCCCTGTGCTCTGGTCGGCGATCAGGCTCTGACGGGCACGATCGGCGTCGAGGCTCTCAGGAAGCTCGAGGAGCGCAAAGACGCCCGAGTTGAACGGCAAACTCGCAAAAGGCGGATCCACGACACAGGCAAGTGCTGCCTTGAGCTTGCGGTAGCGAGCGGCAAGCAGGTCGTACGTGGCATGCGTCTCGCTCGTCAACGTGTCACTGCGCAGCGCCTGTAGCAGCACCATCTGACTCAGCGAGCAGGGTGAGCCGATCGCCGAGCGAATCAGCGAGCGGATCTTGTCTTCGAGGGCCACCGCAACTTCGTGATCCGGGGAGAAGGGCAGAGTCAGGAATCCCACGCGTCCGCCGAAGAAGACCATCTCTTTGGTGCTGCCCGCCACCCGAATCGGTACGAGCTGGTCGTTGCGACCCATGAGATCGAAGAAGAGCGAATCGCGCGGTACTCCCTCCTCGTAGACCAGGCCTTGATAGGCATCGTCGCAGATCGCGATGACCGGTCGCTTCTCGGCGGCGTCGTCCAGGAGCCCGATCAAGCTCGCTCGCTCGGCGGCACTCGGCATGTATCCCACCGGATTCGACGGGAAGTTGAGAATCACGATGGCGGGCTCGGAGCCAGGGATCGCGTTCAGCGCAGCGGCAAGACTCTCCGGCCGGTACCCCTGAGATGTAAAGCACTGAGCGGGGATCAGCTCGGAACCGGTCCGGACCTCGAAGATCTGCCGGTAGTTGCCCCAGAACGGCGCCCCCACGATCACCTTTCTCCCGGGATCGCCGAAGAGATCAGCCGCGATCGAGAGACCATGCGTCAACCCGTTGGTGACGACCGGGAGGCTCGTGGGCAGAGCGTCGTCTGGTCGCTGCCATTCGTGCCAGCGCTCGCGAAGCTCGAGAATGCCGTCGATCGGCGAATAGAGGAGAGCCCGATTACGATCGTCGTCGTCGAGTGTCCTCAATACCCTCCTGACGGAAGGCAGGGGCACGATGCTGCCCGAGCCATCGGTAATCTGACCGATGGTGGCGTTGTAGCGAGTGGCCTTGGCCTGGGCCGCCTGAAAAGGGATGTCTCGTGGATAGAAAGCGGCTCGTCCGAGCCGCGAGAGACTCTTCCAGATCGCCGGTGCGTGCTCGGCGAGCACTGCGTTGACCTCGTTGGAGCTCATCACTCTTGCGTCCTGTTCATTTGACTCACGAGCTTACTCCCGACGCTGGCCGATCAAGGAACGTGTGACAAGTCCGACCGGTCGGTCGGCACTCAAACCAGTCGAGCGCTGGTACCATGGCGAGTCCCGGTGACGCGCCGGATTCACGCGCCGAAGACTTGCGCCGACAGCCAGAGGAAGCGGTTGGGGAGCACCCGAACGGGTCGTCCCGGACCACGTTCGGCGAAGGATGACAGGCCCGTTCCGCGCTCGCGTGTCGCATGCGCCGGCGCCCGGGGATTCAACAACTTACGGAGCTGAGAAGTGAAGGTCTTTGACGCTTTTGCGGACGAGTACGGCCCGGAGAAGGTCGTTTTCATCTATGAGCCGCGTTGCGGCCTCAAGGCGGTGGTGGTCATCGACAACACCGCGGCGGGACCGGCCATCGGTGGTATCCGAATGGCCCGCGACGTCTCGACCGAAGAGGTCTTTCGTCTGGCACGTGCCATGACCTGGAAGAACGCGCTGGCAGGTTTGCGCCACGGTGGCGGCAAGGCGGGAATCCTCGCCGATCCACACACGCCCAACAAAGAAACCCTGATTCGGCAGTTTGCGCAGGCGATCGAGAACCTGCAGGGCTACATTCCAGGCCCAGACATGGGTACCGACGAAACGGCCATGGGCTGGGTTCGCGACGAGATCGGCCGCTCGGTGGGCCTTTCCAAGGTTCTCGGCGGTATACCACTGGATCAGGTTGGAGCCACCGGCTTTGGTATTGCCATCTGTGGTGAGGTCGCTCAGGAGTTCAGCGAGCTCGATCTCGAGGGCGCCAGAGTGTGTGTCCAGGGCTACGGCAACGTAGGCCAGCACGCCGCGCGCTTCCTGGCTGAGCGCGGTGCGATTCTCACGGTCGCCAGTGACCTGGATGGTACCCTCTACGATCCGGACGGCATCGACATCGCGAGGCTCACGGAAGCCAAGCGGGAAACCGGCAAGGTCACCGTCTACGAAGGCGGTCAGAAGCTGGACCGGGACGCTTTCATCGATCTGGACTGCGACATCTTCGTGCCGGCTGCGCGGCCGGACGTCATCGACGAAACCAACGCTGGACACCTCAAGTGCAAGGTGATTCTTCAGGGCGCCAACATTCCGGTCACGCCCAAGGCAGAGCGCATCCTCCACGATCGCGGAATCCTGTCGGTCCCGGACTTCGTCGCCAACGCCGGGGGTGTCATTTGCGCGTCGGTCGAGTACAGCGGCGGTACCCAGAAGCAGGCGTTCGAGACCATCGAGGAGAAGGTGCGCGAGAACACGCGCGAGATCCTCGAGCTCGCCAAGTCGCACACCCAGATGCCGCGCGAGGCGGCGCTGACCCTCGGAATGCAGCGCGTCTCCGAGGCCATGCAGTATCGCCGCGGAAGCTGACGAAGCTCCCCACCCTCATCGCCGGCTCCGCGACGCCGGCGGAGGGCCATTTGCCATTTTCTTCGCTTTTGTAGAAGATTGGAGCGTGGCAAAGGGAAACTACCTCGGGGAGTTCGAACAGATCGTCATTCTCGGTCTGCTTCAGCTAGGTGACGACGCGCACGGAGTCGCAATTCGTCAGGAGATCGAGCGGCGCACCGGGCGGATCGCGACCATCGGCTCGATCTACGCGACCCTCGAGCGTCTCGAGAACAAGGGTTACGTCTCTTCACGTCTCGGTGAGCCGACGCCACAGCGCGGTGGACGTGCCAAACGCCACTTCCGGGTCCTCAAGGCCGGTCGCATGGCCCTCGAGAGCTCGCGAACGATGGTGGCGCGCATGAGCGAAGGGCTGGTACTCGACACCGGGGGCGACCCATGAGCCGGGATCGGCTCCAGCCGCCATGGATCGCGCAGTGGCTTCTGCGAGCAGCCACTCCCGCCCGAGATCGGGCGGTGATCCTGGGAGACCTCCAGGAGGAGTTCCTGGACATCGCGTCGTCACGAGAAGCACACAGAGCACGTGCCTGGTACTGGCGCCAGAGCCTGGGCTCCATCCTTCCTGGACTGAGGAGGCGGTTCGTCATGCAGGACACTCAACCGACCACCCGAGCCAACCGGCCTCGAACCGGCTCTCTCGACAACGTCGCGTTCGACGTGCGCTACGCCGTTCGCAGTCTCAGGCGCGGCCCCGTGTTCGCCTGCGCGGCCATTCTCACCCTCGCACTGGGGCTCGGAGCCAACATCGCCATCTTCAGCGTGACCAACGCTGTCTTCCTGCGTCCTCCCAGCGGTGTCGACGCACCAGGTGATCTCTTTCGGCTCGCACTCGTCAGGCCTGACGGTGTCGAATCCAGCCTCGCCTATCCAGACTTCGCCAGCCTCCGCTCTCGTGCCGAGGCGAGTCAGCTGGTGGCCTACTCCGGCACACCCGTGAACTTCGGACGGGGCACGTCTTCGCGGCGAGTCCGAGCCGCCCTCGTCTCGTGGAACTACTTCGACGTCCTCGGCGTGCGTCCTGAGCACGGCCGCTTCTTCAGCCGCGAGGAGGATGAAGTTCCCGAGGCCAGTCCGGTAGCGGTGGTGAGCCATTCCTTCTGGACCGACTCGCTGGGAAGCGACCCGGAAACCATCGGCTCGACCATACGGCTCAACGGCGTCGAATTCACGGTGCTCGGCGTGATCGAAGCGGGATTCGGCGGAATCGATCGGTTCGAGCGCCAGGAGGTCTTCTCTCCGATGATGATGCAGCCGACGCTGCGACCGCGGTCGATCCCGTTCCTCGAACGTCGGGACGTCCTGTGGATGAGCGCCTTCGGTCGGGTCGCCCACGGCCAGTCTCACGCTCAGGCACGAGCCGAGCTCGAGTCTCTCAGCAAGGCGCTGAGCGAGGAGTTCCCAGAGACCAACAGCGATCGATTCATCACCACGCATGCCGACATCAACCTCGAACCCGGAGATGCCCGTGACGCGACTCCGGTCGTGGTCGTGCTCACCGCTTTCGTCGGCCTGGTTCTGTTGATTGCGTGTGCCAACGTCGGCAACCTCTGCCTGGCCCGGGCGAATGAGCGCCAGGGAGAGGTGGCACTGCGACGCGCTCTTGGTGCCAGTAGGCGGCACATCTTCAAGCAGCTGATGACAGAAGCTCTCCTGCTCTCCGGGGCCGGTGTTCTGGGAGGCCTCGCCATCGCGCTCGCCTGTCGCAAGCTCTTGCTCGGACTCCTACAGGGCGTCGATCACCTCGATACCTCGTTCGACCTGAGAGTTTTTGGTTTTGCGATTCTCGCCGGCCTGCTTTCTGCCTTCGTCTTCGGCAGCGCTCCTGCCCTCAAGACGAGCCTGCGAATCTCACAGAGCTCACGTAGAGACTCGCGGCTGCGATCCGTTTTCGTCGTGGCCCAGATCGCCTTGGCCGCTCTGCTCCTGGTCATGTCGGGCCTGTTCGTCGAGACCCTCCGGAGGATGAGTCTCGTAGAGCCTGGATTCCAGTCCGAGGGAGTCATCGTCGCAGAGCTGGATCTCAATCTCCAGGGTTACACGAGCGAAGAGGCATTGAGCTTTGCTCGAGTTCTCCTCGAGCGTGCCAGAGCGTTGCCTGGAGTCGAAGGGGCCGCTATTGCCGCCACGGTCCCACTTTCGGGAAGCTCGGAGTCGACCAGCTTGCGGATCGATGGCGTCGAGCCACCCGAAGGCCGTCTCGGAACACGCACGGCGATCAACCGCTCCTCGAGCGACTACTTCCAGACCATGGGTATCCCGCTGGTCAACGGTCGTTCATTCACGGACTCGGACGATCAGACCGGAGCCCGTACAGCCCTGGTGAACGAGGCCTTCGTCGCTCGCTACTGGCCGGACGGCGAGGCGATCGGTCGGATTCTGAGCTACGGACCCGAAGAGCGCCTACGGACGTTCGAGGTCGTTGGAGTGGTCGCCGATCTGTCGTACTACCGACTCGGCGAGCGGCCGCGGCCTTTCGTCTACCTTCCCTATTCTGGCTTCCCACTCGGTGGCACAGTGCTGCACGTCAAGACCGAGGCCGATGCCGCTTCGATGGTGCGTTCGATCAAGTCGCTGGTCGCCGATCTCGATCCTGGGCTCCCGGTCTTCAACGTCAGCGAGTTGAACGAAACGATCTCCGTGTCCCTCTGGCAACAGCGAATGCTCGCGTCGCTCATCACTCTGTTTGGCGGTCTGGCACTGGTGCTCGGTGCCATGGGGGTCTACGGCGTCGTCGCCTACGGTGTCTCTCGACGCACGACCGAGGTCGGAATTCGCATGGCTCTAGGAGCCGATCCCTCGCGCGTCCAGCGCCTCTTCCTGCGCGGCAGCGGCATCTCCCTCGGGATCGGCTTGATCATCGGGATCAGTTTTGCAGTCGCCATCGGTCAAGCCATGAGTGGCCTCCTGTTCGGCGTGACACCGGCCGATCCTGTCGTCATCGGCATTTC
>JANQPS010000689.1 GCA_028285365.1 Thermoanaerobaculia bacterium
CTCGACGATCGACTCGTCGGTCACGAGGTGGTTGCGCGACTGCTGTCAGCCCTCGCTGCGGCGGCGCTGACGATTGCCGGCGTCGGCCTCTATGCGGTCCTTCGTGCTTCCGTGACCCGGCAGCGTTTCGAGCTCGGTGTGCGCGCTGCGCTCGGCGCTGGATCGCGCAAACTCCAGGGGCAGGTCCTGGCTGAGGCGCTGGCTCCGGTGGTAGTCGGAATGACTATGGGCCTCGGCCTGACGGCGGTGATCGCTGAGTCGCTGACGGCGTTTGGCCCCGGAGCCGTGGTGGCTCAGGCCAACCCGTTTGCCTGGAGTGCTCTTGCAGGCGCGCTGGGCGCGCTCGTCGGCACCGCAATGGCGGCCGCGTTGCCGTCGGTGCGACGGGTTGCGCGGACTGATCCGGCGGGTGTGCTGCGCAGCGACGCTCGCTGAGCGGCGCCAGAGCGAGGGTTCTGGGGAGATCGGCGGCGCGTGGTTGCGGAGTCGATGATCTCAGTTCTGGAAAGCGAACAGATTGGAACGCGTCCTGAGATAGATGGTGCCGCCGGAAATGGCCGGCGTCGCCGTGATCTGGTCCTCGAAGTCGCTCACGAAGAGCGGTGCAATCGAGCCGTCGGCTGGCAGCACGGCAAACTTGCCGGAGCGACCGGAGAGGTAGATCTTGCCGTCGCCCCCCACCGGCGACGAGTAGACGCTGTCGTGGAAGCCGTCGATTCGCCCCTGCTGGATCACGTCTCCCGATCCCGCCTGGAAGGTGGTGACGATGCCGCGATCGTTGATCATGAGGAGTACGTCATCCATGACGATTGTCGATGGGAGCTGGGGGATGGAGCGGTAGTACTGCCAACGGACGTGCGAGCGAGAGAGGTCGCCGGTCTCGTCCTTGCCCGGGAGCCGCACTGCCATGATGTTGTTGCGTGACTCGAGAGCGTTGGAAAAGTAGGTCCACTCCTCTTCTTCCAGGGCGCCGCTGCCGTTGAGGTCGTTGAAGGGGAACCAGTTCTGGGCGAGCTCACCTGAGACCTCGGTCCTCTCGAGGGCGCCGTTGCCGTTGGCGTCACCCTTGATGGCGTCGCCCCAGGCGGGGATGGTCTCACGCACGCCAGGTTCATTGAACTCGGAGCCGAAGCCGTTGATGTAGGCCGTGTCGCCGACGATCACGGGGACCGACTTCATCTCGAACGAGAGGCCGCGCACCCACCAGATCTTCTCGCCGGTCTTGGGCGAGAACGCGGTCAGGAAGAACGAGCCCGGCTGCAGGATCTGCGGAGAACCGCCCTCGGGCGTGTAGATCGACGGTGTGGAGTGACCGGTGCGGGCTTCGGGTCGCTCGGTTCGCCAGAGCTCTTTGCCGGTCTTCTTGTCGACGGCGATGAGGTAGGAGCCGGTCGACTGATCAGCAGCGTAGAGGACGCGATCGCCGAGGAGCACGGGCGAGGAGCCCATGCCGTAGAGATTGTTGAAGGGGCCGAGCGGCCGTTGCCAGAGCTCTTTGCCGTCCCGGTCGTAGGCGAGCAGCCCGAAGTCGCCGAAGAAGACCACGACGATCTCACCGTCGGTGACTGGCGACGCGCCGGCGGGGCCGTTGCGGTTGTCGAGCTTCTCGAGTCGTGGTCGGGGTGCCTCGGCTCGCCAGATCTCCTTGCCCGTCTTGCGATCGTAGGCGAGCGTGAGCAACGAGTCACCGTCGTGACCGGTGAGGTAGAGACGCTCCGCGTCGAGGACGGGTGACGACTGGCCTGGAGGCGTCGAGATCTTCCAGACGGTCTTCTCGTCAGGCCCGATCTTGGTCGGCAGGTCCGCCGTGGTCTCGACGGTCCCCAGCCCATTCGGGCCACGGAAACGATCCCAGGCGTCGGTGCCTGACGCCTGGAGCGGCAGGCTCGCCAGCAGGAAGGTGGCTCCCAGGCGCCAGATGGATGGCCAGGAGGGTGAGTGTGCTCGATCAGTCCTCATCGCGTCGTCTCGCTTCCGCTGTGTCGGGTTGGTGGGGCTCCATGCTAGCCTGACGGCCGCTCTTCAATCGCCTTTTCTGTTGCAGACGTTAGCGTTTCGGTTGCAAACGTCGGTCACCTTCACCTCTGGAGCCTGGAGGCCCGCACCATGTCGACTCATCGCCGATCTGGCACTGCTTTGGGATCAATGCTTTTGATGTCACTGCTCGTCGTCTCGTTTCCCGTGATGGCCTCGGATGCCGGTTTCGACTCGCTGTTGGACGGCAGCTCGCTCGACTCCTGGCGCGGTTTCAAGATGGAGGGGATTCCCGCGGGATGGTCGGCCCAGGACGGCGTACTGCATTTCAAGCCGCCTACCGAAGGCGAGCGCGCCGACATCATCACCCGCGACCAGTACCAGAACTTCGAGCTCCGACTGGAGTGGAAGGTCGAGAAGGGTGGCAACAGCGGCATTTTCTTCCACGTGAGTGAAGACCAGCCTCGCACCTACAGCACCGGACCCGAGATGCAGATCCTCGACGACGACAATCATCGCGACGGTGAACGGGCGGTCACTTCGGCCGGCTCCAACTACGCCCTGCACGCGCCGTCCAAGGATGTCGCCAAGCCGCACGGCGAGTGGAACGAAGCCTGGCTGCGAGTCGAGGGTGACCAGGTCACGCAGTGGCTCAACGGCACCGAGATCGTCAGCTACACGTTGTGGGACGACGAGTGGAAGATGCTCGTGGCGGCTTCAAAGTTCAAGTCGATGGCGCGCTACGGTCTCAACAAGACCGGGCACATCGCACTGCAGGACCATGGCGATCCGATTCAGTTCCGGAACATCCGGATCAAGTCACTGGACTAGAGGCGATCGGGAGAAGCTTTCGGTCGGGACGACTGCTGGGCATGCG
>JANQPS010000722.1 GCA_028285365.1 Thermoanaerobaculia bacterium
ACAAGAGGTACCTAGGCTCATGGTCCAGCTCGCCGAGAAGCAGAAGCGCCTTGACCATGTGGATGCGTCGGCGACCCGAGTCAGCGACCTCGAGTCGGAACTCGCAGAGGTGGAGCTTCAGCTCATCGAGGATCTGGCAATACGAACTCACGCTGTCGCCGAGGGCTGTCACTACAGCCGCGAGCTCGCCGAACTCGGGCCCCTACCCGGCGACGAGCGCCTCGTCGTGCCGTGGCTCGACGCCGCAGCCCTAGTCGATCAGCACCGGTCGGCCTTCTCCCTCGACCCGACGGTTGCTCGGTCGGACGAGCGGGCGTCCGGTGGTCGACAGCTGAGCCGCGGCGACGCAGACAAGGCCGTCGATGAGTACAGGAGACTAGCAATCCCCCCGAAGTTGGAGCTCAGGCGGCCTCCGCCGAGTCGCAACCTGTGCCGGTAGCGCCGCTCCTGTCGAGCACCGCATGAGGTGGCCGGAGTGGCACACAACCGTGGCTGACTCGGCGTGGTTCTGGGCGCACGGTGTGGCGATTCGTCCTGGGTCTCGCCCAGGCTCAGGTCGCCGAATGCTACCCTTCGCTCCGTCGTTGGCCGTGCTGGCCGGAGGCAAGATCCAATCGCGAAGCGGCGCAAGAGCATGTACGAGTGGGATGTATTCATCAGCTACCACCGCTCTAGCGGAGCGGCAGGACGCTGGGTGAACGAGTTCTTCCAGCCCCTGCTGCAAGAGATGCTATCGGATCGACTGCCCAGCCGCCCGAGGCTGTATGTCGACACAGCGATGCCCTCGGGCGTGGCATGGCCAGCGCACCTCAAGCGGGCACTCAAGCGTTCGAGGCTGATGATCTCTGTATGGAGTGCTCCCTACACGCAGTCCGAGTGGTGCTGGCTTGAGCTCATGAGTATGAAAGAACGCGAGGACCTCCTTGCATACTGCAGCGAGACGAATCCTCGAGCTTTGGTCCACGTCGTCCGCTTCTGTGACGGTGAAGCATTCCCATCAGAGCTACACGACCGATGGGCCATCACCGACTTCCATCCCTATGCTTACACTTCGCCGGCGTTCCGTGCCTCGGCTAAGTACCTAGACTTCGAGCATGCCGTCGGCCAGCTAGCCGACGAGATCGTAGAGAATCTTGGGCATGCACCTATGTTCCAGGTCGACTTCCCCCTTCTGGGCAGCAGCACGTCACCCCCAAGGCCAAAACCAGCCTATCCGATGCTATGAAACCGACGTCCAAGATCTGGACCTTCTACTCCTATAAGGGTGGAGTGGGGAGGACATTTATCCTAGCCGATGTCGCCGTCCGTCTCGCGACGTGGGGTCATCGCGTGCTCATGGTAGACTGGGACCTTGAAGCCCCAGGTCTGGTGACCTACTTTCGGAGCCAGCTCAGTAGCGACGCCGAAGGCTTGCTTGACTATCTGACGTCGAAGCGCAGCCGAGATCTCTCTGGGTTCGTGGAACCGCTTCAGATCGATATGAGAGGAGAACTCTCAATCCTTCGGGCGGGCCAACGGGTTGGCTACTCCGATCGCCTCCATTCAATCGACTGGACTCGGGAGTTCGAGACCGGGAACCTTGCCGACCGCCTGGAGCAGTTCAGGAGCTGGGGCCTCGACACGTTCGATTTCGTCCTACTTGACAGCAGAACGGGCAATGCCGACACGGCTGGCATATGTACCGTGTTCCTGCCAGACCACATCTGCGGTGTAGTTGGTCCAAATCATCAGAACATTGAAGGTCTGAGTGAAACGTACCGCAAGACTCTAGTATTACGATCGAGGCTGGTTTATGAACGTGCGGCACCACACCTAGTGCCGCTACTCAGCAGGTTCGACTCACGTGAGGAGCACGAGCTTTCGATACATTGGAAGGACACAGCTGCAGAACGTCTCGGTCCGTTTACGGACTCGTGGGTACCGAAGGGCCTTTCACCGCTCGAGCTGTTCAGCCATCTGAGCATCCCAAACGTGCCGTACTGGACCTATGGCGAACTAGTGCCTGCGCTGCATGAAAGCAGGTCGGTGAGCTCGCCTAGCGGAGTCTCCTTTGCTTTGGAGGGCATTGCTGCACTAATCGCTCACGAGCTCGAGAGTCCGGATGAGCTGATCTCGGAGCGCGAGCGATACATCTCGTCTGCGCGCCAGCCCTCCAGAGTCGAGAGATCGACTAGCGATGCCGTTGCCCGTACCGATCGGCTGGTCCGGGCCGCACTCACGTCCACCGCAGAGTCGTTCCGAGCTTCAGCCGGAGACCTCTTCCTTGGTCTGGATCCAGTGGATGCGATGGTAAGCCGCAGAATCGACGGCGTTCTCGAAAAGGCCGTCCAATCGGGTGGGATCGTCATCCTTGAGGGGCCTTCTGGCTCTGGAAAGACCACACTCCTTCGATCGCTCGGCGTCCGCACTGATGCGAGGCAGGGCCCGGTGGTCTTCATTGACCTTGACTACGTACGGCTAGAGCGCGATCTTGTGCGAGGAATAGCTTCGACGATCGAGGCGTCCTCTCTTGAGTGGATCGACTCAAGTCCCGACTGCTCGCTGGACGACTGGGAGAGCTGGAAGGTCTCCCATCTGAAGCAGTTCGCGGCCGCGAAGGGAATACTCCGGGCATCGAAGGCGGGTGATGGCCCGGCGCCTGGAGGTGCGCAAGGGCTGCCGAACGAGCTTCTTACTCTGCTCGCCGAAGCGGAGTACAAGTACCAGTCGACCACGACCGCTGAGAGTCGAGCAATCGACATCTTGCAGTTCATCTCAGAAGCGCTGCGACGTAGTCCTCATGGAGGACCGATCGTACTGTTGGTGGACAACTTGGACGTCCTATCCCTTAGTCAGATCCTGAGAGCGCTTGAGTGGCTGTCCAGAGTCCTGTCTTCCTCTCTGTGGCAGGCGAGCGCAGTGATCGCGACTCGTGACTCGACCCGGTGGCGCGCCCTTGAGGGCTACTTCAAGGCGTTGGTCGTTCGATCAGACGTTGATCGTGATCTAGTCGAGGCGACACTCCAGCACCGCAGGAGCTCGCTAGCCTCCGGGAGACGGTGGGACCGTGACCAAGAGCAAGCCTTCGACGACATCTCACAGGTGGTTGCGCAGTTTCGGCTCGGCACCTTTCTAGCCTCGCTTGAGCTCGCCAGCTGGCTCTTTGGCAGCCTGGCCAGTAACCCATCCGGTCCAACTGGCTCAACAGCTGCGAATGTACGTGCGCTTCGAACGAGAGCTTTGCAGGGCATGGTGCTCGGGCCAGGGGCCGCGGTTCGGCACCGTCCACAGCTTCCGAACCTGATAGCCGACCTAGTTCACGGGCGCTTCGATGTCCTCGTCGCGCTCTATGCAGTCGATCGTCGCGTTCATGAGTCCGAGTTTGCGGAGAGTCGGCCGCATTGGCGTGGCACGCTTGAACTACATACTGGACCGTGTTGGCCGTATCACGAGCCTATGCTCGATCTGCACTCACCAGGGGACGGGATCAACGGGACCTTTGCTGGGCGATTCTTCGCTGAGAACGTTCTGATGTCGTGCGAATACGTCGCCATAATGGCCCTGTTCGCAGGGTATGGGCCCGAAGACGCCGTGCTCCAATGGGAGTCGGTAGACGACCGGTCTAAGCTCGACATGGCTGTCCGGTACGTGAGTGATTCAGCGGCCGGCCTGAAAGCCCGGGCGGAGTGGCCATCGCAGGGGGTAGATCCGGCGAGAGCGCTGGCGACCGAAACCTACCTGACCGGTCTCTCTGCCTCGCTCGTGGCATTCGCCTCGTCGATGGAGTCTGACAGCCGACCCAATGAGTCCCGGGAGGCGGTCTTCCGAGAGCTTCGGAGTCTACGTCGCGCAGTCAACATGCGCCTTTCATCCGGTACCGGAAGCACTATGTAACCGGTCCGGGCGAGTCCGACGCAGCTCCTGACGTTCGCATCGTCGATGGAGTCTGACAAATCGACCCGACGAGTCCCTGGAGGCTGGGTTCCTGAAGGCTTCGACGCCTCCGAGACCCTGGCAGAAGCCAACTGAGACTCGTGTGAGGTTCCGGTCGCAAAGTGGCGCTTCTCGCCTCGATCACCCCATGACCCCCGCTCATTCGCGAAGCGCCCTCTTGACGCCGCTCGCGCCGTTGGGCCAGCTCAGTCGGACCGCTCAGCCTCGCCTTCGTCGCTCGGCTCGGCGTCCGGTGCTAGTGGTCGCCAGCGTCGATCCTGCTGGCCCTTCAGTGTCAGGCCGAGCGTGTCGAGCCACAACCGGAGCCCACCCGCTCGAGGTGCTCGCGCTGCCAGACTTCATCCCAGAGCAGGGACGGCGACCCGGAGCTGCGGCGCGTCACCGCACGTCCAGAACGCCGCGTGCCAGCAGTCCAGCCACGTCGAGTACGCCCGCTTCGCCGGACCGCTCAACCTGCGAGGAGTCTGCGGTCGTGCCAAGGCCCCGTTGTACTCAGTACGAGAAGCGCAAGCGGGGACGGCTGGCGTTCACGCCCCTCGATGCGAGCATGACCTCAAGTCTGCCGCTTCCCCTAAGGGCGAGTCGCCCCTCAAGCACGGCCACGAACCCCGCCTGACCGTCAAGCATCGCAATGACCCGTCGGATGAACGGCAGTTCACTGAAGTGCTGGAGATCGGCTTTCCACAGCCTCGCTACCGAGAAGGGCTCGAGTTCCCTCGCCGGCTCCGAACCAGGAATCGCGACCATTGCGCCGCCTGAGGGATTCGGGGCCGTTTCCTGCTTGCTGAACGGCGTGTCATCATCAGACACACAGGCTTCCATCCGGTCGAACGTGGAGACGTGAGCTTCTTTGAAGGCATACGCCGTCAGAAAGCCGCCAAGTCGTCGGGAGCCAAGATGGGCTTCGACGAGCGCTAGGTAGAGCCGCACAAGACGATCCAGGCTCTCGGTAACGGTTCGGCGCTCCGACTCGTCCTGCGGAAGCAGAACTGTTCTTCCGCTCTTCGCGTGCGACATCCCGGAGCGCATGTCGCGGAAGAAGTCTTGGTGCAGACTGGTGACAGCGTCCTGCGGCTGCCCTTGTGCGAAGTCAGAAAGCGCTACGAGCCTCCCGGCTTCTCCTAGCGCCCGCTTGAACCATTGGCCCTCGCCCTCGTCCACGCGCCCGCTTGCCTTCAGGCGCTGGGGTGCGATGTCACTGAGGATGGCCTCCAACGCGAGATAGGCGTTGCGATAGGCATCGAAGAGGTCGTCCGTTATCTGCGACAACCTGAAGTAGCGAAAGCTCTCGTGCCAGTCCACACGTGGACGCGGAGGAGCCGGGACTTCTTCGCCGTCGCGGTCAAACACCGTGAGCTTGGCAGGACGTCCGTAGAACTTCAGCGTCGCAGTGCTGACGATTCGGATAACTGGTTGGCCCTGATCCGACCACCACACGATGTGGTCGTCGTCGAAGGCCTTGATCGCCAAGTCATCCGCACCCTCGGCCGACCGGAGATCAAGCGCTCTCTGCGCATTGACGAGAGCTGCTCGGTAGGCATCAACGTAGTGTTGCTCGTTGCCGCCACGCGCAACGACGAAGCTCTCGCCCGCTCTGAAGTCGATTCTCCAGCTGCCCAGGTCAACGGTGCCGGAGTTTCGTGGCGGGTCTCGCAGCTCGAAAGCGGCACCGCTACAGAACTCAGCCGATGATCGGACCAAAGGCACGGAGCCGAACGTACACACATCACCAAGCTCGTCATCGGTCGCCACTTGGTCCCACCTCGTACTACGCCGTTGCTTCTCAACGTAGCAGAACGGCTCGTCAGCCTTGTTGCCCGGAGAGATGCTCGCCCGAGACGATGCCGGCGCCAATGAGCGCGAGCTCAGAGGTTGTTGATGATCGCCGTGATGACTGCGGCTGCAGCGCCGATACACGCAACCCAAACGCCTGGGGTATTCAAGGGGGTCACTGGCCTTCTGCGCGAGGTGACCGATACCGGCGACCGGCGGCGATGTGTGGATGCGCCGCTATTGGCTTCCGGGCTGGCCGCGCTAGAAGCGTCACCGCAGTCGCGCGCAGCGGAGCGGATCTGTTGGAGTTTCTCCTCCCAGTACCGGCTCCAGAGCATGGCGGTCCGGTGGGTCGCGGTGAACCAGATGACAAACCCAAGGAAAGCAGCGTTGATGAGACGGGTGAGGCCGTCGGCAGGAGACACAGAGACGACGAAGGCGCCTACGAAGAGAGTTCCGACGCCACCGATGACGAAGCGGGCTCGATAGGAAGGCCCTGCCATCTGAACGAAGGCGATCTGCGCATCGAGCGTGGATTGCTCTCCACTGTCCTCAGCTGTCGTCATCCGGGGTCGCCCAACAGTTCCAACCGACAGCGTGAGGTTATCAGGCGAGGCGTTTTGGCCGGCGACACGGATGGTCATCGTAGGGACGGTGAGGACGCCTGGTCGGCGGGGATTCGGGTGGGGCGGCGTCAACGGGTTCGGTGCGGCGGCGGTGTCGCCAGACGCTGTGGCCCAGGGTCGAGTTGTTGGCTCGGGCCCCTTGCCGGGCTTGGCGACAGGCGTCGCAGAGCCCGGAGCGGCGCCGGTCGGCGGGGTTCTGGCATGCCCAGCATGTCACGACGGTGCTCTGGCGTTCGGCGGTCCTCGCGTCAACGGTGAGGGCCTGGACGATCATGTTCGTTGCGGCACGGATGGTGCCGAGGTGCACCCGACAGGGGCTCAGGCCGACTCGTCGGGGCGGTGCTCGCTGACTAGTTCTTCGACCCACCGCCCAGCCTCGGCGACGTCTTCGTCATCGATCGGCCCCTGGTCGGTCTCTGCCGAGTCGAGGTAGGCATCGAGCTCGGCGATCTTGGCCAGGCGATCGAGCTCGTCTCGGAGGGCCTCGGTGGCGAGGGCTGAGATGTTCACCCCGGCGTCCTTCGCCGCGGTGGCGATTTCGTCGGGGACCGAGATGCTCACCTTCGCCATGCCTCAGACGGTACGCGTCGACGCCGCATGCCGCGAAGTGTGGTGACAGGGTGGCGGCAGCGGCTGCGGCATTGGCAGCCACGACGCACTGCGACCCGAACGCCCGAAATCGGTGCGACGCAGACTGTGGCGTCACGGTGGCGGCAGTACTGCCAATGGATTCGCCAATGAACGGTGCGACACGAGGCGATACGGAGCGTCACGGGCCGCGATGAGGCTGTAG
>JANQPS010000723.1 GCA_028285365.1 Thermoanaerobaculia bacterium
AGGTCGGGGACTCCTCTGGGCGCATCATCGAGATCCCTGACTCCGTGATCAGGGCTGACGTGTCGGTGAGCAGAGCCGCCGCCACGCCTTACATCGACAGCGTCAACAGGACACAGCAGGAGACGACCGCGCGGTTCCTGGTGGCACCTCTAGTCAGGAGAGCCTGGAATCCTGCCGAGGACATCGAGCTGTGGGTCGGATGCTCCGACCTCAGCGACGCCTTCGACGAGTGTCACAACGTATGGCAGAAGCAGAGCGATCTTCGGTTTGTCCATGTCGATCCCTACCTGTACGGCGAGTTCCTTCAGACCGTCCGTCTGGCCGAGTCCCAGCACGGTCTCGTCAGCGTTGAGACCGTGACGATCCTGCGGGCGCTCGATGCGCCTGCGCTCGCGAGCGTTCGTCGATTGCTACGCCTGACGCTGGCCGTCTTGACGGTGGGCCTCATCGTCGGGATGTTGTGGACTGTGCGCTCCCCGGCGTGAGCTCGAGAGCCATCAGACTGACGCGCTTGTTGCCTCCCTCGGTGTCTTGCTGCCCGACTTCGCGAAACCCCAAGGACTGGTGAAAGGCGATCGAGCGCGGATTGGGAGGTTTCACGTTGACCTCACAAGTCAGCCTCGGAGTCAGGTCTTCCACCGCTCGGATCAGGGCTTGATACAGCGCGCGACCTACGCCGCTACGGCGGCTGGCCGGGGTGACGACGATGCGGTCGATGTAGACGAACGTATCGAACTGCCGTTGGTGCCAGCGGAAGTTCAGACTGTCGTACTCGGCGGCTTGGTTCAGAGCGAGGAGAAACCCGTCGATCTGTTGGGAGTCGGGAGACCGAGCGACTCCGAAAAAGGCGGCCTGCCCCCCGAGCCGTGCGAGCTCTTCGAGTGGGATGCTGTTGACGTGCGGGACCGCTCCCTCGTTGAGGGTGAGGATGTGCTCGAGGTCGTCGTCCGTGGCTGGGCCGACACTCGGTCCGGAGTCTGAAACGCTCATCGGCGCTCCTCGATAGAAGTCGGGAAGATGGAGGCTCGGCGATAATACGGACATGCGAGCCACCGGGCCAAAGGTCGGAGACCACCACCGTGTCTCCTAGGACGCAACGCGTGCTGCACCACCTCCTGACAGCAGGCCTGCTGCTGGGAGCAGCCTCCGAGGCGCAGACGGGCAACGAGCCGTTTCGGCCCGAGCGACTGACTCCCGAAGACTACGCCCGAGCGCAGGCGTACTCGGACCGAGGTGCTTCGACGCGGGTCAAGAACATGAATGTCGCCGCGCATTGGATCGGCGACACGGACAGGTTCTGGTACGTGAGAGAGCTCTCGGAGGGTTGGCAGTTCATGCTCGTGGATGCCGATCGCAGAAAGAGTGAGCCGGCTTTCGACCACGACCGGCTAGCAGGCGTGTTGGTTCGGGAAGGTGATGATCACGACCTCTCGGCGAGCCGGCTTCCTCTCCAGGATCTCGAGTTGACCGAGTCTCTCGAGAGCATGCACTTCAGCGCCTTTGGCAAGCGCTGGACCTGCGCGCTGGACGACTACAGCTGCGACGCTGTTCCTGAGTCCAAGGCGACCGCCGGCGCCGTGTTGTCACCGGATGGGCGCGTAGAGGTCTTTCGGCGCGAGCGTAATCTCTGGTTGCGAGAGCTCGACAGCGGAAATGAGAAACAGTTGACCAGGCGCGGCGAGCAGTTCCACGAGTGTGGCTGGGTCAACGGTGAATTCCAGGTCTACGTTCAAATGGAACTGGGCGCGTCCGTGGTGCCGCCGATGGTGGTGTTCTCGCCGGACGGGACCAAGCTGCTGACGCACTGCTACGACGAGCGGGCCGTGAGGGGGAATTCTCTCTGGCAGGGGGCGCCTCCCGACGGCTCACGACCGAAGTCCTTCGAGTTCAAGCTGTCTCGGGCTGGTGACGAGCACATTCCCTTGCAGACCCTGAAGGTCATCGACGTGGCTTCGGGGGACTCGCGAACCCTCGAGAAAGCCCCGGGGTTCGAGGTCCTGTACGGTGCTTTGAGCGAAGACATCTGGTGGACCGACGACTCGAAAGGCATCTACTTCCTCGCGGCAGACCGCTATCAGAAGACGGTTCGCCTGTCTCGCTACGATGTCAGCACCGGGACTTCGCGAGTGCTCATGGAAGAGACCGGGACGACTCAGGTCAACCTCAGGAACGGGACCGTAGCCTTTCCCGGGCACAACGTCCACGTGCTGTCGAACGGCGACTTCACATGGTTCTCGGAACGCTCCGGCTGGGGGCATCTCTACCTCCATGACGGCGAGACTGGACGGCAGAAGGCTCAGCTCACCTGCGGAGAGTGGGTGGTCTACGACGTCGTATCCATCGACGAAGATCGTGGTGTTGTCTACGTCGTGGGCGCGGGCAGGGAGAACGGGCGCAGTCCCTACTACCAGCGCCTGTATCGAGTCGCGCTCGACGGATCAGAGCCGGAGCTCCTCACAGCAGAAGACAAAGACCACCGAGTTCCTGAAGGCGGACCGATGGATCAGGGCTCGTCGCAGCCAATGGCCGCGCTCGCACCGTCCGGAAGCTACTTCGTCACGCGCATGGCAACAGCCGACACGCTCGCCCAGACCGTGTTGCGTGATGATGCCGGCGCGCTGTTGATGACGCTCGAAACCGCAGATCCCGGCGAGCTCCAGCCGGAGTCGTGGATTGCTCCAGTTCCCTTTTCGGCTAGAGCGGCTGACGGCAAGACCGACATCTACGGAACGATGGTCCTGCCTTCGCACTTCGACTCTGCGAAGAAGTACCCGGTCATCGACTACACGTACTCCGCGCCGTTTTACATCAGTCTCGACATCGAAGCCGCTTTCGACCGGGGACATCTCTGGTGCCAGGGGATTGCCGAGCTCGGCTTCGTGGTGGTTCGAGTTCATGGACGAGGCACCCCGGGTCGCTCCAAGGCGTTCCAGGACTTCTCGTACGACAACTTGCAGTCTGGCCCCGGAATGGCAGATCACGTCGCCGCTATCCAGCAACTCGGTGAGCGCTTCTCCTATTTGGATCTCGATCGAGTTGGCGTGACCGGGTTCTCGAGCGGGGGTTACAACACTGTCCTGGCGATGCTCGAGTTCCCCGACTTCTTCAAGGTTGGCGTGGCCGGGGCGCCCGGGATCGACTACACGGACCTCGTCAGGCAGGTCTCGGAGCGTTACCACGGACCCGGTGGCGATGACGGTCCGAGCTACCAGGAGATGGTGTTGGCCGACAAGGCGAGTCAGCTGGAAGGCAAGCTCCTGATCGGTTTCAGTGACCTCGACGAAAACGCACCACCCGGGCCCATGGTCAAGTTCATCGCGGCCCTGACTGCCGCCAACCGCAACTACGATCTCGTCCTGATGCCCAACCACCGCCACGGATTTGCGGTTGACCCTTACTGGGTTCGGAGGTCGATGGACTACCTGGTGGAGCATCTCATGGGGAGTGAGCCGCCGGCGCCGTGACAGTTCCATGAGACCTTGCTGTTGCAGAAAACGAGGACGGTTGGAGACGATTCCAACATGACCAGGGGTACCGGTTTCTCGCTCGAATCGTTTCCGACAGAACTCCCTGTCATCGACCTGGGGTCCTCGGCGGTGAGCGACCTCGCTGAGCGGCTCGGAGCAGCATGTCGCGGCGTCGGCTTCTTCTACGTCGTCGGGCACGGCGTCGACGGCGAGCTGCTGCAGCGGTTGGAGCAGACGAGTCGCGAGTTTTTTGCGCTCGATCACGACGAGAAAATGGCGATCCGCATGGAGCGCGGGGGGCGGGCATGGCGAGGCTACTTCCCAGTAGGCGCGGAACTGACCTCCGGTCGTCCGGACCAGAAGGAGGGGCTCTACTTCGGCGCGGAGCTGCCCCGTGAGCACCCTCTGGTGAGTGCGGGGACGCCGTTGCACGGTGCGAATCTCTTTCCGGAGCGACCGGCCGGGCTTCGCCACGCCGTTCTCGAAACGATGAATGCCGTGACCACCCTCGCACATCGCCTGATGGAGCTGATGGCCCTGAGTCTTGGTCTGCCGGCCGATACCTTCGCGCGGCACTACACGCACGATCCGCTGGTGCTGTTTCGCATCTTTCACTACCCGGCGCTGCGCGGCAGCGACGTGAGCGACGATCTCTGGAGTGTTGGCGAGCACACTGACTATGGCCTGCTGACCCTGTTGCTACAGGACGAGTCTGGTGGGCTACAGGTCAAGGTCGGTAGCTCGTGGCTCGATGCGCCACCGCTCCCTGGATCGTTCGTGGTCAATATCGGCGACATGCTCGACCTGTTGACGCGGGGGCTCTACCGCTCGACCGCCCACCGCGTTCGCAACGTCAGTGGACGCGATCGGCTGTCTTTCCCGTTGTTCTTCGATCCCGCTTGGACAGCGCGCGTCGAGCCTCTGCCCATCGATTCCGCGAAGTCCGTTCGGCAGACTCAGGACAGAGCCCTTCGGGGGACTCAGGACAGTGCCCTTCGGGGGACTCAGGACAGAGCCGGGGGAGCGGCTCGCTGGGACGGGGCCGACCTCGAGGCTTTTTCGGGAACCTACGGTGAGTACGTCCTCGGAAAAGTCGGCAAGGTGTTTCCCGAACTGCTCGAGACGATCGAAACGGGCGACCTCACCGACGGCTGAGTCGCGGACTCAAGCGACGGTGGTGATCTCGAAGCCAAGCCGCGGAAAGTGGACCATCAGCTCGCCGGCGGTCTCGTCCTGGCGCCGGATGGCGATCTCCGTGCTGCTGCACGTCACGAGTGAGCCGCGTACGGGAATGCGGCCGTAGTCGAGTGGCCTGACCTCGACTAACTGGCCGAGCTCGAGTCCGTCCGGCAAGAGGCTCTTCGTCTCGAGTGGGGTTGCCGGGGTCGAGTTGGTGGCGTGCTCGAGAGCCTGTTCGGCGGCGGAGTCGATGCGCTCGCCATGACCAAAACCGCGCATTCGCGCAGTCCAGGCGCAGACCCTGGGAAAGGGATCGAGGAGTGGTGCGACAGCGCTGTTGCTCGCAACGAACCAAAGGCAGTGGTACACCGAGAAGTCGGCGACCCCTGGACTGTTGCCCAAGATGAAGTTTTCTTCCAGGGAGGCCTCGAGTTGCTCGAGGTGCTGCGCAAGGGCCGCCTCGGCACTTGCGGGCGGAACGGGATCGAGTCCGCTCCCGCCTTTGGTGAGCTCGGCACGGTCCGCAGCGAAGGCGGCGCGTTGCTCGTCCGTGAGGCTGCCGAACTGAACGGCGAGTGCCTTGGGTTGGAAACACACCGCGACGACGGTCCGAAACAGGTGGGTGTCGGCCCAGTGTGCGAGGCAATCGGCCGCAAAAGGTGAGGCGGTGGCCAATGCCGGAGTCGGAGCGTGGCGCTCGAGGAAGGTCGCGATCACGCGGGTGTCACAGTAGATGTCGGCGCCGTGCTGCAGGACTGGCGTCTTGCGATAGCCGCCGGTGAGTGGCATGAGCAGCGGCCGCGGCATGATGGGTGAGATGTCGACCGAGTGCCAGGTGAGCTGTTTGTAGCCGAGAAGCACCCTGATCTTCTCGGAGAAGAGGGAGCCTGCGTAGTGGTGCAGATAGAGATCGGCCATGAGTCCTCGCGTCGAGAGAGAGAGAGAGGGAAAGAGAGAGATTCAGGAGGTTCGTGGCGGCGTCGAGGCGGGCGGACTTACGTGCCGATCGGGTGCCAGGTGGTCTTGGCCTCGGTCGTGTCCAGGATGGCGTAGGGGCTCGGTCCATGGCCCGGTTCTCTCAGGATCACCCGCTTGACGTTGTGGACGGCTTCCTCCTGGAGGCGCTTGCGACGATCGGGATCCGGGTCGTAAGACACGACGGCGTTGACGTCGAGATGTGAGGCGATGTGCTCGATCAGCTCGGAACGTCGTCCAGTCAGCAGGTTGACGACGCCGGCGGGGACGTCGGACGTGTGCAGCACTTCGCCGAAGGTGATGGCAGACAGCGGGAAGCGCTCCGAGGCGAGAGCGATGCAGGTGTTGCCGGACGCAATGGCTGGTGCCAGGGCCGCGGTCAGTCCAGCCAGACCGCCTTCTTCAGCGGCGACGATCGCGACGACTCCGGTCGGTTCGAGCAGTGTGAAGTTGAAGTGCGAAGAGGCCACCGGGTTGACAGTAGAGAACAACTGCTGAAACTTGTCGCACCAGCCGGCATAGTGAACCCAGGTATCGATGGCGTGGGCGACCTCACTGCTGGCATCTTCCGACGAAAGACCACAGAGCTCGAGCTCCTCTCGGAATTGCGCCTTGCGACCTTCGAGCACTTCGGCGATGCGGTAGAGGATCTGGCCCCGGTTGTAGGCGCTCCTACCGGCCCAGCCTGACTGCGCGGCTCGAGCGGCCACGACAGCTTCACGAAAGTCTTTGCGCGATCCGCGTGAGACGTTGGCGATGAGGTCGCCGCTCGGTGCGGCGAGGGGGTCGTAGCGCCCCGACTCGGTGCGTGGGAACTTGCCGCCAACAAAAAGCTTGTAGGTCTTGAGGACCCCGAGGCGCTGGGTTTCGGGCTCGGCGCCGTCCGCGACCGACGGTTGCTCGAGGCTGGAGCTCTGAGTGCTATCAGTCGACATGCTCTGGCTCTCCTGGCAGCTGCTTACGCGCTGAGTTCGAGGTAGGGAGAGAGACCGTGAAGTCCACCCTCGCGTCCGACGCCGCTCTCCTTGTAGCCACCAAACGGCGAGCTGGGGTCGAACTTGTTGTAGGTGTTTGCCCACACGACGCCGGCCCTGAGCTTGTCCGAGATCCGGAACGCCTTGGCTCCCTTGTCGGTCCACACCCCGCCGGAGAGACCGTAGGGAGTGTTGTTGGCCTTCTTGATGGCTTCGTCGACCGTCCGAAAGGTCTGTACCGCGAGCACGGGGCCGAAGATCTCTTCCTGGACGACACGGTGTGACTGCGCACAACCGAGAAAGAGGGTGGGGCGGCACCAGAAGCCGCTGTCGGGGACGCTGCACGACGGTTGGTACACCTCGACGCCTTCGCTCTTACCGATCTCGAGGTAGCTCTCGATCTTCTCGAGCTGGTCGCTCGAGTTGATTGCGCCGATGTCGGTGTTCTTGTCGAGAGGATCGCCGACGATGAGTGTGGCCATGCGGTCCTTGAGCTTGGCGACGAGCAGGTCGGCGACCGACTCCTGGACGAACAGTCGCGAGCCCGCGCAACAGACGTGGCCCTGGTTGAAGAAGATGCCGTTGACGATGCCTTCGACGGCCTGGTCGATCGCCGCGTCTTCGAAGACGATGTTGGCAGCTTTCCCGCCGAGCTCGAGAGTGAAGCGCTTGCTGGTACCGGCCAGTGCACGCTGGATGATCTTGCCGACCTCGGTCGAACCGGTGAACGCCACCTTGTCGACCAGCGGATGCTGCACCAGCTCGGCGCCGGTCTCTCCCGCTCCGGTGACGATGTTGACGACGCCAGGCGGTACTCCCGCGTCCTGCAGGATCTCGGCGAGTTTGAGCGCGGTCAGCGGTGTGGTCTCCGCCGGCTTCAGGACGACGGTGTTGCCGGTGGCGAGCGCCGGGGCGAGCTTCCAGGCAGCCATCAACAACGGGAAGTTCCAGGGGATGATCTGACCGGCGACACCAAGAGGTCGAGCGTGTCGGCCCGGGAAGGCGAACTCGAGCTTGTCTGCCCATCCTGCGTAGTAGAAGAAGTGTGCGGCGACGAGCGGTATGTCGATGTCACGCGACTCGCGAATCGGCTTGCCGCCGTCGAGGGACTCGATGATGGCGAGCTCACGCGCCCGCTCCTGGATCATGCGCGCGACGCGGAACAGGATCTTGCCGCGCTCCGCGTCGCTCATCTGCCCCCAGGGGCCCTCGAGAGCCTGACGAGCGGCCTGAACGGCACGGTCGACATCGGCGGCGCCTGCCATTGAGACGTCGGCGAGCTTCTCGTCTCGCGCTGGGTTGATGGTGGAAAAGCGCTCCCCTGACGCGGGCTCGACCATCTCACCGTCGATGAAGAGGCCGTAGGTGCTCTCCAGGCGGATGTGATCGGTGCTCTCAGGAGCCGGTGCATAGCTCCACGACGTGTCGAAGCGCAGTTCGCGCTTGTCGCTGGTCGGAGTCGTGTCAGCGGTTTCGGGGGTCGACTCGGAAGTCTCGTCTGGAGTCGTCATAGAAGTTCTCGATTGAGTTCTCGGTCGAGCTCTCGGTTGAGAGGGTCTCGTGTCCGTTCGTCGGTCAGCTGCGAGTCCGAGCGGTGTCAGTCGACCGAGAAGTAGTCCGGGGACTGGTAGCGCCCGGTCGCCTGCTTGGCCAGCTGTAGCAGTACGTCGTTGGCCAGGCTGCTGGCGCCAAAGCGAAACAGAGTCGGCGTCATCCAGTCTTCTCCCAGAGTCTCACGGAGCATGACGAGATACTGAAGAGCCAACTTGGCCTTGGAGATGCCGCCGGCCGGCTTCATGCCGATTCGTTTGCCGGTGTCGTAGTAGAAGTCGCGAATCGCTTCGAGCATGACCAGCGTCACGGGCAGTGTCGCTGCCGGTTGGACCTTGCCGGTCGACGTCTTGATGAAGTCGGCGCCGGCGTGCATGGCGAGATCGGAAGCGCGTCTGACCCGGTCCAGAGTTCCCAGCTCGCCAGTCTCGAGGATGACCTTGAGATGGGCGCTTCCGCAGGCCTCTTTGATGGTCGCGATCTCGTCGAAGGCGTAGGGCTCGTCACCGCTCAGGAAGCGACCGCGCGAGATCACCATGTCGATCTCGTCGGCCCCTTGTTCGACGGCGCTCCGGGTGTCGGTGAGCTTGGCGTCGATCGGAGCTTGACCGCTCGGGAAGGCCGTGGCGACCGAGGCAACAGCGATGTTCGTGCCTTCCAGCTCGGCTTTGGCGACCCCGACCAGGCTGGGGTAGACACACACCGCGGCCACATGGGGCAGCTCGATCGGCATCTTCGCCTCGGAGTGGGCGCCGTCGTGCAGGTGCCTGGCTTTTGCGCACAGCTGCCGCACCTTGCCTGGCGTGTCCGCCCCTTCGAGGGTGGTGAGGTCGATCATCGACAGGGTGAGACGGAGCCCTTCGATCTTGGCGTCATTCTTGATGCTGCGCTTGGTGAGTCGCGAGACACGGTCGAGAGTGCCGACCTCGTCGATCAGGGGGGTGCGCAGATCCGCGGTGTCGAACCGCTGGCGAGCGGGTGCAAACGAGAGAACCATGTGAGAGAGACTATCGTGCTCGATCAGTCGCCGGGCGGCGTCTCGCTGGAACTCACGTAGTACCGGGAGTGCCAGATGCCTGTGGGGTCTTCGTCACCGACCGGCATACGCCAGGTCTTGACGGAGGCGGTTTCGAGAGGAACCCGATAGAGCGCGCGGGGCTCGTCGATGGTGGCCTGGATATAGCCCTCCGCCTGCTCGTCGTCGATATAGCGCCGGGCGATTCGCCGGTAGAAGTCGCGCCACACGTCGTCATGGCCGACATCGTGGACGAGGTCGGCAGTCCCTTCGACGATGACCTTGCGATACGGCAGAGGCTGCTCGTCGATGCACAAAGCGACTCGAGGGTCGCGGGCGAGATTGTCGCGCCACTGCGAGCGTGCTCGCGGCGTGAAGTAGATGGCTCCAGATTCGTAGGCGAACCAGATCGGTGTCACGAGAGGCGATCCGTCCGCCCGTACGGTCGCAACACGCATGAGGATGCCGCGCTCATTGAGGAACGCGTCGCGCTCGGACTGGGAAAGCGGCGGCATGGACCTGTCTACGAAGCAGCGGGGGACGGTGTGCTCGCGTTTCTCAGGGCAGGGAGCCCATCGAGACTCTCGCGGTTGTTTTCCACCTTGTAGCTCTCGATTTGCGCGTCGCTCTTGCGATCAGCCCAGTCGGTGAGTTGGGAGCGGTCACCCTCGAACGCCATCTTCGGGACCGCGAAGCCACACGAGTCGGCGATTCTCTGGCAATCGACCACGATCACCGAGCGCAGAGAGCGGTACGTGGGAAACAGCGCCGCCAGCTCGTCGAACTCCTCGTCGCCAGGCTCGACGGCGCGGCCCTGCCCGTAGAGCCGCAGGATCTTGGGCGGTCCGTCGAAGGTGCAGAACATGATGGTGATGCGACCGTTCTCACGGAGATGAGCAATGGTCTCGGCGCCGCTGCCGACGAGGTCCGCGTAGGCCACCCGCTTGGGCCCGAGGATGCGAAAGCTGTCGAGCCCCTTGGGCGACAGGTTGACGAGACCGTCGCCGGAGAGCGGAGCGGTCGCTACGAAGTACATGTGCTGTCGCTCGATGAGCTGACTGAGCTTGTCGTCGATCTCGGGAAAGGTCTTGCCCATGGGTGTGTTCTCCTGGTGATTGCATGCCCCGTCGACGACGCTAACGAGTCGAACGGCGTTGGCAGCAGTCCAAAGCGGAGGTCTTCGAGTCGGGATTGGTGTGTGCGGGAAGGGACCAAGAAGACCGCCGGTGCCCCCTTGGAGTGAGCGGTCCTTCGGCGGAGAGTCAGCTGTAGGAGTGTGGAGCCAGCTCCAGGGTTTCGTGGAAGGCCAGCTCATGCTCGATCCAGAGTGTCGCGCCCTTCTCCTCGAGGAAGCTCTCCACGCGCTCGAACGACTCTCGAGTGACGTCTTGTTTCCAGTTGAAGACGGGAACCTTGCCCATCTCGCGACTCTCCTTGAAGTGGTAAAGGTCGCCGGAGAGAACGATGGGCCCGGTCTCTTCGAGATCGACGAACAACACCTGATGGCCAGGAGTGTGACCGGGCGCCGAGACGATGACGACCCGGCCGTCGCCGAAGACATCGTGATCGCCGTCGAGCAGTTGGGTGTTGGCATCTCTGAGGCCTTCGTAGAGGGCTGGCTGGAAAGCCGCGAGCTCCACCGAGTCCCCGAAGGCGGCTTCGTGCTCGGTCCGTTGGACCAGCCAGGTCCCGGCGGCCACTTCGTTGGCGACGCCGACGTGATCGAAGTGCAGGTGCGAGAAGGCGACGTAGTGGAAACTCATGTTCCTGCCCATGGCGGCGAGCTGCTCACTCAGCGGCTGCGCGAGCATCTGCTCGCCGCCCCCACCTTCGAGAGGTGACCACTGCGCGGGGGTCGACGACGGCATTCCTCCATCCCACAGGAGGGAGCCATCGGGATGATCGATGACGTAGCAGGGCACGAAGAGCTCACGGACCGGTGTCTCGTCGTTGGTGAGACCAAACATGGCGACGTTCTCCAATCGGAGTCGACCGCAGTCGAAGACCGTCAGCTGGAGAGGTTCGACCGCCGGCTCGGCGGCTGTCTGGTCCTCGGTCGCGCTGGGCGCTCCGCATGCGATCAGCACGACGAGCAGCGCAGCGGCCAGCCATGCTGCGGGGAGTCGAGGATAGTGGCGGATCACGCGAGAGTCTCCTCTCCTGAGATGGACGCCGTCGGCTCGAGCCTCGGCGGTTTGATGTTGATGATGAGAGTGGCGATGATAGCCGCGAAGACTCCAAGTCCGATCCACATCCAGTCGTAGCTGCCGCGCACATCAGCGACCCATCCAGCAAGTGGAGGCAGCGCCGGGCCGATCATGGCGCCGAGCATGAGTCGAGTGCCGGCGGTCGTCGCAAACGCCTCGCGACCGAAAAAGCCCGCAAAGGTTGCGGCCGTGCTGACGTAGGCCGCTCCGAATCCGATCCCTACCAGGAGCGTGGCGAGCTGAGCGATCGATCGGTCGTCAGCGGCCAGGAGCAGGAACATGCCTGCCGCCACGAGTGCGATCGCTAGCCCCAGAACGCGATTCGGCGCCAGGAGATCTCCCAGTGCGCCACTGAGTCGGCCAAGAGTCGATACGAGGATCATGGTGCTGAGCACGACCGCTACCGACTCCGTGGCGAGTCCCATGTCTTCGAAGTGTAGGCGGCCGTGAGCGATGACGACGCCCCAAGGTCCCGAGTAGGCCACGCCGCAGAGAGTCAGCAATGCGAAGTGGGGGGTCTTGATTGCGGCGAGCGCGGTCCACTGTAGCTCGTCGTTGTCGTCGACTGAGGGTCGTGCCGCGTCGGTTTGGGGTTCGGCTCGGGTTGCCGCGCGGCCGTGGGCTCCATCCGGGCGGTCACCATCGGGAAGGAGCCCGACCGCTTCTGGCGAGTCGCGGAGGAGCAGCGCGGCGAGCCCGGCAACGAGCACGGACGTGGCTGCGATGCCGGCCCAGCCCAGTCGCCAATGGGCCATCTCGAGAATCTGCGTGTTGACGAGCGGAACTGCCAGCCCGACGACGCTTCCGGCAGTCATCAGGATGGCCAGCGCGCGGGCTCGCTGCCTGACGAACCACCGGGCAGCCAGGGTCTGCGCGGGGAGGATCGTCGAGAAGCCGATGCCGATTCCGCCAACAATCCCGTAGCCGATCAGGCAGTGCCAGAAGGTCTCCGCTCGCATGAGGATGAAGAATCCGACCGCCGCAGTCAGTGCGCCGCAGCTGATGGTACGCCGGAGTCCGATGCGGTCGAGAGTGAGGCCTACCAGGGGGCCAACGGCGCTGAAGACGAAGGTGAAGACTCCGAACACGAGGCCGGCCTGAGTACGATCGAGCCCCAGGTCGGCAATGATCTCGGGGGCGAAGAAGCCCCAGGAGTAGTAGGCCGGCGCCAGCCCCAGACCGTAGGCCAACCAGCCAGCACCAACCTGGCCCCACGGGTAGAGAGAGGGGCTCGAGGCTGCGCTGCTGTGGCTTGTACGACTCAAGCGATCAGAATCTCGACCTTGTTCGGATAGAAGGCGACTCGGTGCTCGAGCTCGATCATCTCGGCGTAGGGTTCGGGGTAGCCCCAAACGGCGTCGTCGATCTGGCCACCGTCGGGTAAGGCGATATGCCAGTAGCGAGCCTTGCCCTTGAAGGGGCAGTACGTTTGCCTGTCCGAGTCGACGAGCAGGTTGGAGCGCACGTCCTCGAGCGGTAGGTACTGGACGGGCGGGTAGTTGGCTTCGTGCACGGTGATCGCGCCGAGAGAGTCGGCGATGATCGAGTCACCGGCGCTGACACGCACCCTCTCGCTCGTTGGCTCGAGCACGATCTGGTGCTCGGGGTGTTTTGCGAAACCCGGTGCGGGTCCGTTCTGTGCGCTCACGGCCGAGGTTCCCTAGTGTCCTGCGCGAGAAATGCGAGTGACGAATCTCGGACGGTTTTGTCCGCTGCCTTCGTTGTCTTCCTCGACAGAGTCCCAGCTATGCCTGCGTCATCCGCCTTGGCAGCGAACAAACTTGTCTCGACCTCTATCACTCGAACTTCCCGCACAGGACACTAGCCGTTCAGCAGCGTGCGTCCACGCACCAGGTCGTCGAGCTCTCCCGCTCGAGCGTCGAGGATTGCGGCTTCGCGCTCCGTGGGCTCGGGCAGGTGCTGGAAGAGATCACTGGCTCCACGAATCGCCTCCATGGCCGCCCTGATTTGTTCTTCGACCTGCTCGCGCGCCTCGTCAGGCAACTGAACGCGCAAGCGTTCCAGCTGGTCGATCTGACTCTGGGTCTGACTCGCGTCGCCGACACTCGGAGGCATGGTGCGCGCCATCAGGCTCAGCATGATCCGAATCGACTTTTTGGCGTAGCCCGTGGGATCGAGCCGGTTGCGTCGACAGAAGTCGACGTAGTCCGGATGGTCGACGAGATCCTGGAGTCCGAGGGTCTGCTCACGTTCGACCGTGGCACCTTCGATGAGGGTCATTTCGTTCCAGTTGGCGATCAGGTCGTCGACGTCGTCCTCAGTGAACTCGACGTCCTTGACGAAGTCTGCCGCGCGTTGAATCGCCTCGATGGCGTCGTCGACGGTGGCGGTGGGGCTCGCCGAGGCGGTCTGCGCCGAGAGATGGACGATCGACGACAGAACGCACGTGAGCAGCGCTGCTACGTACACCGCCCGGCGTCGAACGAAATGGTCTCGACTCGTCACACTGGTGTCCTCCTGCTTCCCTGGCGCTAGGTCAAATCTGCAGCGTGCCTGGTGGTTCGGCGAAGCTTCAGCGATGCCGATTCCAAGCCAGTGCCATGGGGGCCAACGCTACCGGTAGGAGCGCCGAGCAGGCAAATGCAGGGAGCAGCAGGAGCACCGACAGTTCGAGTGCGTCGGTGGACTGTGTAGTCGCGAGTCGAGCGATCCATGGGTTCTGCCACGCGGCAAGCCCACCCAGCATGGCGAGACCGAGAAGAGACAGCACCGTCGGTGCGGGGCGCAGGAGCTGGCGCCTGATGGCCACGAAGCAGCCCACCAGAGTGGCTCCCAGCAGAGTCGGCGCGATCGAGATCGCCGCTGGGACGGCGACGTCCTGCAGGAGGTCGCGTCCCGTGATGCGCTGTGTGACGAAGGCGAGACCGAGCAGGCCGTAGGGCAAGAAGACGCCGACACCCACGACCCAAGTGCGACCCGTCAGAACGAGCGCCGCCACGAGGCCGCCGATGACCCAGAACCAGAGGAGAGCAAGAACGGCGGCAAGTCCGGCTGCGGCCGGCCGGCTCGTGGCGGCTTCGAGTATGGGCATCCAGGGCGCGCGAGATCCGGAACCGACGAGCAGGAGAGCGCCTCCCGTCGACAGGACGAGGACGACCCAGGAGGCCCCGAGGGTGCGTTGGATGGCGATCAAGAGATCCCAGGCCAGGCGTTGGTTCGTGAGCGGGAGCGTTGCGCGGAGACGGTCGATGCCGGGATCGCGGGTCTCGAGGTCGAAGCGCGCATGGAGGAAGCCGGCAATGGCCGGTCCAGCGAGGAGCATGAATCCCGACCAGCTGATGAGCCCGCTCAGCAACCGGTCGGCGGAAAAGCTGGGAGAGCCTGCGCCCGACATGGCGAGATTGAGCAGGATCGCCAGGGCGGTCCAGGCGGTCAGGAGTCGTCCCTTCTCCATCCACTCTCGCCACAAGACGGCAGCGCGGGGTGTCACGAGTGGCTGCTGTCGGCGAGACGGTCCCGGCTGGCGTCGCCGCGAGAGAAAGGCGCCGGGTATCAGGCGCTTCCCGGCTCGGTCGAGGCCGACGGCGAGGACTCCGGCGACGGTGCCGAGGCCGAGAAAGCCGCCAAGAGCCAGGGCATCGGTCAGCGCAAAACTCTCGTACGGGTTGGCCGCTCGGAGGTGAGGTCGCGTGAGCCAGAACAGCGAGACTGCCACCGGCGCGCAAGCCGGTGCGATCAGAAACGGGACGTCCGCGTACGACCAGCTGATCGCCTGAGCCCATGCCAGGATGACCGCAGTCAGGAGGACCGGGCCCACGATCGGCCAGTCGACTCCGTACAGCAGTCGTGAGCACAGTGTGACGACCAGCAGGATCGCCGAGGTGGCGATCAGCCCGCTGATCTGACGCGCCAGCGCCAGTCGCCAGCTCGGCAGCGGAAGCCGATAGAGACGCCTCTCGAATCCGAGTGCGAGGCCTTCGGCGCGTACGTTCAACATCGCGAGCACACTGACGAGCGCGAGGGTCGAGAGGACGGCGACAAAAGCCAACGTGTCGCGGCGCTCTCCCAGGGGCTCGAGCGCTGCTCGGTACAAGCCGGCGAGCGCACAGCCCGCGATCGACAGCCCCATCACCACTGGCCACGCGAGTCGTGCGTACTCCCAGTAGAGCGCTCGCTCGGCCTTCATGTTGCGTGGTCGGTACGGTGGGCTGCCGTTTGCGTCGAGTGAGCCGGGTCGATGCGGGCGAGGAAGACCTCGTCGAGCGTCGTCGGTCGCCGCTCCAGAACGCTGACGCCTTGCGCTGTGAGAGCTCGCGCCAGCTCTTCCGGGTCGCCTTCTCCGATCACTTCGCACTCACCAGGGGACAGGCCCGGCTTGGACTTCAGGACGCCGTCGACGTTTGCCAGGGGAGCCCCTGGCCCGTCGTAGTGCACGGCAAAACACCAATGGCGCTGTCTGATCCCGTCGAGCTCGTCGTGCACCACGATGCGGCCGTCGACGATCATTGCCAGACGATCCGATAGGCGTTCCACCTCGTCCAGCAGGTGCGAGGAAAAGAGGACGGTGCTGCCCGACTGGGCGGTCGTGTGGACGATGGACTCGAGAACGTCACGACGAACCACCGGGTCGAGCCCCGAAGACGGCTCGTCGAGCACCAGCAGCGGTGGACGATGGGCGAGCGCTAGAACGAGTGCAGTGCGGACATGTTGGCCACGAGACAGTGTCTTCACCTTCTGTCCGACGTCGAGCTGGAAACGTTCGGTGAGCTCGGTGACTAGAGCATCGTCCCAGTTCGGAAAGAAGGCTCTGGTGTAGCGATAGAGATCGCGAATCCGCATCCATCCCGGCAGGTCTCGCTCCTCCGAGACGTAGCCGATGCGCGAGAGCACACCCTCGGGATCTGCGACGGGGTCCAGGCCAAAAACTCGGGTCGACCCCTGCTCACTGCGCAGCAGCCCCAGGATGTGCTTGATCAGGGTGGTCTTGCCGGCACCGTTAGGACCGATGAGCCCCAGGACCGTTCCTTCGGCGACGCAGAGATCGATGTGATCGAGCGCGATGCTCGATCCGAAGCGTCGCGACAGCTCACGGATCTCGATGACCGGGTCACTCATGCTCGCCTCCGTGTTCCGGGTCGACTGGCTTGCTCGCGCCGTGCGGCATGATCGCCGACCAGGTCCACCAGATCTCGAGGAGTCATACCCAGCTGGGTGGCCTCGTCCAGCAAGCGCTCGATCGAGCCACGCAGCTGCTGCTCGCCACGCCGCCGCGCGAAGGGATGGCTCTGGTCTGCGACGAAGACGCCGTCGCCGCGACGACTGGTCACGACCCCCTGTCGCTCGAGCTCACGATAGGCGCGCGCGACGGTGTTGTGGTTGACCACGAGTTGCTCGGCGAGGCCGCGCACAGAGGGGAGCCGGTATCCGGCGGGCCAGCGCTCGGAGGCGACCAGTCGGCTGATCTGCTGAACGATCTGTTTGTAGAGAGGGACGTCAGAGGCCTTGAGTTGGATCATTGTACTACTGTAACAGTACAGTGGGCCCGGTGCCATGCGGACCCTCGAGATCGCGGGGTCGGGCGACCTTCCGCAGCTGGAGTCAGCTGAAGAGCAGCAGGGCGCAGACGACTCCGACGTGGACCACCACTGGCGGAATCAGGCTCTCGGATGACACTCGAAGGTGCCCGAGACCAACGCCCACGAGAAACGCTCCGACGGGTGCCAGCAGCTGGTCGAGACCGTCCGCATAGCGACTCAGCAGAGTTGGCTCGGCCCCTTCGATGAGGACCCAGACGGTCAGCCAGAGAGCCCAGCCGACCGCCGCCGCGACGACCGGAAGCCCTCGCCAGGCTGATCGAACGCCGCGCTCGGCCTCTGCGATCCGCCCGAACATCAGACCTCGCATGAGGAGCTCGCCACCCAGCGCAAACAACACCGCCGTCGCCCAGACGTTGGTGCCAACGCTCGGGTTCGGGCTCGGCACCCAGACACCACCACAGGCGGCGCCGACGACCACGAGCAGCAGCGAGGCGAGCTGGCTCATGCTGAAGACCGGCAGTCTGGTACCCGAGAGTCCGGGGCGGTCGATGAGAAGGGCCCAGAAGAGGGTTGCCGCTACTGCCATCGCCGCGGTCGGAACGGCGCTTCCGGGAACCCGCTCGACCAGCAAGCCGCCCAGGGCGCACACCGCGAGGGCAGCGAGAAGGGCGCGAGCCCATCCGCGGAGACGCTCGGCTGGCGGTGGTTTGGAGAGAGCCTCCGAGGCCGCGGCAGCGATGCGTCTGACCTTGAGCGCGCTGCCCGCCGATCGTGGTGAGCCGCCGATCTCCTCCGAGCCTCCCCAGCGCTCGCCCGACTTCGAGTTGCCGGCGTTGCGATCGAGCAGGTTGAGCCAGTCGTAGATCCGGCCGAGATTGTGCTTCGAGAAGGCCGCCACCTGGCGCAGGGTGTACGTGCCCGGGAGCTTCTCGAGGACCAGCAGAGCCAGACGGTCGCCGTAGACGCTGCTCATCTCCTTCTCGACCTGGTAGATGCTCGCCGACGAACGGCAGGCGATCACGAGGTCGCCACCGGGCAGCTCGGCGCGGGCAATCTCCTCGAGTCCGGCGCGCCCATCGAAGTCGCCCGGATCGTAGAGCAACCGATCGAGTGCGCGCAGACGGTCGATCGTGTACTCGACGAAGTCGACCGTCGCCCACTCGCCAGTCGACTTGAGCTCGCGCTCGATCGAGCCGATCTCCTCCAGCTCACCGTAGAGGCGCTCTTCTTGATCTGCCGGGTAGCCAGTGAGCTTGCGACCGTCGAGTCCGTGGACGTCGATTGCACCTTCGACTCGCAGGAGCGGCACGAGATGGTCGAGCAGCCGCTCCGAGGCCGCTTTGAGTCGACGATGGTTGAGGAGGACCCAGAGGGCGAGGAGGGTGTCGAGATCGGGCTCGTTGGCGTAGATACGCCAGTCGCGAGTGTCGAAGTCGAAGCCTTTCGCGACGAGCACGAAGGCCTGCTCGCAAGTCGACAGGGTGAAGGGCCTCACGCACTCGTCATGGTGGTCGAGGTTGATGATGTCGCGCTCGGCATCGATCAGCGGGGGCCCCGAGCCAGCACCGTCGAGATAGATGGTCCCCGGCTTCGATCCCTTCACCGCGGACGCGCTGGCACAGTAGCCGCGCTCGAGGTGAACGGTCATCGTCGGCGCCTCGGTGCACGCGAGTCGATGCTCTTCGGCTTTGAACCGTCGATATCGATCGGGCACTGCGACCGGCACCGTATACCCGGACAGCGGGCGCACCTCTACCTGCGCACGCTCTTCCGAAACCCCGTCCGAGCCAGCCATAAGTTTCGAGGTCATGGACCGCTGATTCTATCGGCGCAGACTCAGCGGTTGCAGCCTCGCTGCGTCCCGATGTGCGCGGTTTTGCGCAACCTTTGCTGACTCAGGACTTTGCGCGCGATGACGATTTCTCGAATGGGTGGCTTCCGTGCCCACCCGTGCCTGAAGAATCGTGTGTAAGGAATCGCGGGCTCGCGTGACTACCTCATCAGACGGCGCCCTGGCGGCCAGCTGCAGAGCCGCCATGGATCGCGCCGCGCTGGTACACAAGGAGGTAGGTAATGCACGCTCGGAGACATCAGCCTGGCGAACACTCACGCGAATTGAGAGCCGAACGCGATCTTCTCGGCAGCTCATTGTGGTGGGCGCTGCGCTTTTACATCCGCACTCTGAGCGCCATCGGAACGGCGCTCGTATTCCTCGTCGTCTTCGGTCTCGCTTTTGGTCTGCCTCGCGTTGCCGCTGCCCAGGTGTCTGCCGAGGCTGTCGCTGGCGACGCCGTTCTCATCCGGGGCGCCCAGGTCGTGGACGTCGAGCGCGGAACGGTTCGCTCCGATCGAGTGGTGCGGGTGGAGGACGGATTGATCACGGGGCTCGTGGCTGAGCTCGACCTCGACACGACTGGCGCTCGAGTCATCGACGCACAGGGCGGCTTTCTCGTCCCTGGATTCGTCGATACCCACGTGCATGTCGCGATGGGACCCGTCAAGCTCGATCGAGGTGAGATGGGACCGGTCTTGGCCATGGATCCCGATCCGCTGGTCGGGCCCGACTCACTGAGGAGCTTGCTCGCTTTTGGGATCACGACGGCGCGCGATCCAGGTGGGCCTGCGGAGATCCTGGTGAGTTTGCGCGAGCGGCTCGAGCGGGGCGACCTCGTGGGTCCGCGTCTCGTCGTTGCAGGTGACGTCATCGATACGACCGAGTTCCCCGGACTGGTCAGCAGGGTCGAGACTCCCGAGGACGTGCGAAACGAGGTCAGGCGACAAGCCGAGGTCGGAGTCGACATCATCAAGCTCTACGCCTCGCTCAAGCCCGAACTCATCGCGGCCGGAGTCGAGGAGGCCCACGAGCAGGGCCTGCAGGCCGTGGCGCATCTCCAGGCTACGACCTGGACCGAAGGCGCCCGCTTGGGTCTCGACTCGATTCTCCACGTGCTGCCTGGCTCACCCGAGCTGTTGGCTCCTGAAGATGCGGAGGTCGTGCGTCGCGAGATGAAGCTCGGCACCCGATTCTTCTATCGCTGGTTCGAGCGAGTCGACTTCGACTCGGAGCCCATCCGGGAGCTCGTTGCCGCACTGGTCGAGCACGAAACGTTCGTCGACCCGACCAGCGTCCTGTACGAGTCGGTCTTTCTGGGAGGTGACGATCGGCGGGAAGGGGTCGAGGGTCTGGAGCTGGCTCCCGACTCGCTGGTGGACAACTGGAGGAAGCTGTTTCACTTCAACATCGGTTGGACGGCGCAACACTTCGACGAAGCGCAGACGGTCTGGCCCAAGGTTCTCGAATGGCTCCGAATCCTGCACGAAGCTGGTGTCCAGTTGACCGCAGGTACCGATGCCAACAACCCCTGGATCGTCGCCGGACCGAGCTGGCACCGAGAGCTCGAGATCTACGCCGATGCGGGGCTCGATCCGGCCGACATCCTGCGGATCGGGACACTCAACGGCGCCAAGGCTCTCGCACTCGAAGACGAGATCGGCACGATCGAGGTCGGCAAGGCCGCCGACCTGGTTCTTCTACGGGAGAACCCTCTCGAGGACATCACGGCGACGCACTCGATCGAATGGGTGATGCAGGCGGGTCGGCTTCTGCAGCCCGCTGAGCTCCTACGTTCGGGGACGACCGACGGTGGCCACACCTCGAGTCGATGAGTGTCGGAACGCTGACGGGAGAGAATCGCAGTTCATGCGATGGAGTTCCCGTACGAGAGCGGACCTCAGCCGGAGGTCTCGTGGTCGCTAGCGAGAGCGATCGGCAAGCTCTGTTTCGTCGCTGTCTGGAGGAGTACGGACCGGGGCTGCGCCGCCTGGCGACGGCTTATGAGCGCGACGCACACCTCGCCGAAGACGTGATCCAGGAGATCTGTCTCGCGCTGTGGCAGGCGTTGCCTCGTTTTGCCGGGCGCTCCAGCCTGCGCAGCTACGTCTACCGGATTGCCCACAACCGAGCCGCTACGCACGTCGCCAAACGTGCACGGATCTCGGGCTCCGCAGATGGCCTCGATGCTCAGAGTGAAAGTGGCGTTCCCGATCAGCGTCCTGGTCCGCAGGAGCTCAGTGAACAGTCCGAGGATGTCAGGCGACTGCAGTCGGCGGTGCGATCGCTGTCGCTGCCGCTTCGTCAGGCACTCGTGCTGAAGCTCGAAGGTCTTTCGGATCGAGAGATCGGTGAGGCCCTGGGGCTTCGTGAAGGGACGGTTTCGGTGCGATTGACGCGTGCACGCCAGGCGATTCGCAGGAACATGAGCCGCGGCGCGGGAGATCAGGATGATTTGCGGTCAGAAAGGCAGGGAGTGACCTCATGAGCGAACATGCGTGGAACGAGCTCGAGTCGATGTGGCGGGACGAAGGCGCGTTGGAGAGACGCTCCTCGCGGGGCCTCGAGAAGAGCGTCGTTGTGGATGCGTCCGAGCAGACGCCGGTTCCTCTCGATGACGAAGCCATCGACGTCCTGGTGCGTCGCTGTCACCGGCGCCGGGTGCTGTTCTGGCTCAACGTCGTTCTGGAGTTTGGTGTCGTCGTCGGTTGGCTCGCCTACTCGTCGGTCATTCTCGTGCAGGGACCGGCTGAACTGTCCCTGGCGGTGGGTGTCATCGTACTGACGCTCTTGGGCTGGGGAGTCAGTCTCTGGAACCGGAGTGGGCTGTGGCGCTCGCTCCTGCGAACTCCACTGGAGTGCGCACGTTCTGAAGTGCGCAGAGCCAGAGCCTCGAAGCGAGCCGTGCTCCTGGGTTGGGTGTTGCTCCTGGCGATCGATGGGCTGATGTGTACCTGGCACCTCGTGTTCTTCGGAGTTGACGGCCTGCTGGGCGCGTTGCCCACGGTTGCGTTGGTGACGAGCGTGTACGTGGTGGCTCTGGTGTTTCTCGGTCGGCGTGCCAGCCGATCACTCGTTGCTGGTGAAGCGCTCGTTCGCGCATTGTCCGAGGGAATGGAGGGACGACCTGAAGCGTAGGATGAGCAACGGGAGAGGAACACGCATGACGACAGGACTAGGACTGCATCAGGAAATGATGCTGCTTGCGCTTCGCGACGAAGAAGGCACGCTAGAGCGCAGCGCCGGTTGGTACCGCACGGCGGTGGCCGGTGCCATGTTTGCCGAGCTGCTGTTGCGCGAACGCATCACGGTCGAGGACGACAAGAAACAGCTCGTCGACCTGGTGAGTGATGAACCGCTACACGACGAACTACTCGACGAGTGTCTCGGTCTCATCGCTTCGGCGGGTCGACGTCGTCGTGCTCAACAGTGGATCTGGAAGTTCGGAAACCTCAAACGCTTACGCCATCGGGTGGCCGAGAGTCTCTGTGCTGCAGGGGTGCTGCGTCGTGACGAAGACAAGGTGCTCCTGGTGTTCACACGCCAGATCTGTCCGACTCTGGACGCCGAGCCGGAGCGTCAGCTGGTCGAACGCTTGAGGGCGGCCATCTTCGAAGATTCGGACGAGGTCGACAGCCGGACAGCCCTGGTGGCCTCGCTCGCGCACACCACCGGGCTGATCAACACCGCCTTCGACAAGAAGGAGCTCGAGAAGCGCAAGGGTCGCATCGCGGACCTGGCTTCCGGAGAGCTAGTGGCCGAGGCCGCTGCCGAGGCCGTCAGGGCTGCGCAGGCGGCACAGGTGGCCGTCATCGCCGCCGTGGCCGCCAGCACCGCGGCCAGCTCGGCTGCTGCTGCCGGCTGAGCCCACCGCAGACCGCCGCCGAGCCAGCTGATCCAGGTCAGGGAGTTGTCGTCCAGCTCGACAGGTTGCCCGACTCGAACCCATCCGCGAAGACTGCGTTCTCGCTCACGCCACGCAACGTGATGGCGAGGTCGTCGCCGGGTTGACCGAGCGGCGAGTTCTCGTCAGTGGACACCGTGAGCGTGGCCGCGTCAGGCCCTCCGGCCATCGTAGGTGAGTAGGTGACGTCGAGTACGAGGCTGTCCCCAGCGCTCAGGGTTGCGGGCAATGCCGCGTCGTCGACGTCGAAGAGCCCTGCTCCTCCCCCCGAGATCTGTGCGTTCAGGATCGTGAGGTCGGTGAACCCGTCGAGATCACCGTCGGGGGTCGTGTTGGTTACGGTAAGAGTGAGCGTCGACGTTTCGAGTGGATCGACGAAGCCGAAGCTCATCACACCCCCAGGAGCACCCGCGGTCGTGACCAGCGGACCGACGGCCGCGCCATTGAGGGTGATCTGTAGGACTCCGGCGTTGGTGGTGATTTCGATGTCGTCCGAGGTGTCCTGACGGGTGGTTGCGTCAAAGGTGTAGTCGGACGTCGCGGAACTGGCTCCCGCCACTCCGGAAAAGGTGCTGCCGCCACCGGAGAATGGTGCGCTCGCAGAACTGAAGACACCATAGAGAAGCGATTGGGCGTCTCCGCTGTTGGAGACCTGGGCCTCGGCCGACGCTGGGCCGTCTCCCAGGCGCATCAGCAAGTCGAGAGTGGTTGGCGCCGAAGCAGAGGCCGTCGCTATGGTCGCGGTGCCGGGACCACCCACGCTTGCGCCGGCACCGCCGGAGAGCGTCGTGCCAGCGGCCGTTGCGGTGCCTGAACCCAGGAGGATCGCAATCCGGCCGCCAGCCCCGCCACCTCCGCGCACCGTAGCCGCGGGGGCGCTCCCGCCGGACGCAA
>JANQPS010000747.1 GCA_028285365.1 Thermoanaerobaculia bacterium
TCGATCGCAATCCCCACGCTGCCTTCGACCCCATCACTGTGGCTTGCCGTGCCGACGCCGCGCACAATCAGCGACCAGGTCATGCCGCCGCTGGCATGCTGAGTGACGCCGGGCAACAGGTACTGAAGATCTCGGTATTCGACGCGTTGCTCTCGCTCGAGAGTTTCGTCGGAGATCAGAGCCACCGAGACCGGTACGTCGAGCAGATCTTCCTCGCGCTTCTGCGCGGTCACGATAACGGCGTCCGAGAAGGTCTCGTCCTCCGAGGGACTGGTGGCCGTAGGGCGTTCGGCTCCCTCGGTCACGGAGCCTGCGCTCAGGCCTGGACTCGCAAGACTCAAGACTCCCGTGAACGCGAGACTGACTGATAGGGAGCCTAGTCGACGTGGCTTCGTCGTCTTTGTCATGCGTTTCTCTCCTTCTACGACTTCAGCATGGGAGGGCATGCGACTGGCTGCCTCTCCATGCTCCTCCAGAGCAAATTGCGGCTGGCCGAATCGGTCAGAAGGGCGCCACTCACGAGCTCAGCGCCCGAGTGGCGCCCTGCGGGGAATGGAGCTAGCGAATCGCGGTAACGCTCCAGGTGCACGCCTGATCAGACAGTGCGTCGTCATTGAAGAAGATCGTTCGCACCTGGGGTTGCGTGATCCCGAGACTCACCGTCTGGCGATCTCGCGCGAGGAGTCCGTTGCCCCGGATTGGCGTTGAAGTCACCACGCCCGCTGAACCGAAGTCGATGAAAATAGTGTACTCGAAGGTGAAGTTCCTCCTGTTCGGCATCATCTCGTAGGTACCAGAGCCGAGGACGGTGGCGCCGCCGACCGTGCCGATCGGATCTTGGCCCGACAGAAGATCCGTCGCGCTGAGTACGAGGTTCTGGTCGTTGACGTAAGTAAATCCACCTCTACCGTCGAACTCGAACTGGACCTTGGTCGCGGTGAGCTCGAAAGCTGCATCAGCACTGAGCTGGTCTGCGGTGAGTGTGCCTGGAGGAGCGTTGACGCAAAAGAACAACCCACCCGGGGTGGCGAAGCCTCCCTTGAGTGCTCGATTGGGCGACGACGTGTTTGCGGACTGCCACTGGTCGTCGGGTTCGCTCGCGAGTCCTGGCCCAGTGAAGGAAGTGACGATCAAGGTCACTATCGAAAGATAGCCGGTGGTATTGCGGAACATTCCGTTGACTCCCTTTTGCGGTTTCCGGTCCAGCGCTCGTGTTTCGTCTGAAGCGGACACAGTGAGTTGCTGACCCACCTCGAGACCAACACGTGCTGTGTCGTGACCGGGGGTAGTGCAACGGGTGGGCCAGCTGCTCTTGGACGAGCCACAGACGCAAAGAGCCAACAACCACACGGCGTCCTGCGCACAGTGGCCGGGAGTAGGGCGCGGAGGCATGCGTGTCGCTCGTGTCGCCGACACTCCTGACACGGTTGACGCCGTGCCCGATGCGCAGCGCCCCTGCCTGCGTCTGCGGTTGCGCTAGCATGACTTGGGGCTGCTCGAAGCTCTCCCGAGGAACGCACCACGATGTCGAGTCCCTTCACATTTCTCTCTGGTCTCGTCGCCTCGGCTCTTCTCGTCCTGAGTCCGTCGGCAGAGCGCCATCTGCAGGCCCAGACGAGTGGAGCACTCGAGCCCGCTGAGCGTGGCATTCGTTCCATCCTCGTCGTCCGCGGCGGCGAAGTGATCGCGAGCGAGAACCCGGACCAGCTGATGGTGCCTGCTTCGGTCCTGAAGCTGGTGATCTCCGCGGCGGCACTTCACCATCTCGGCCCTGAGTACCGGGTCCGAACGGAGCTGCGGGGAGCGCAGCCCGGCGAGGACGGGCTCATGCGCTCGGACCTGGTCATCGTGGGAGCGGGCGATCCGACGTGGAACGACGAGCACTTCGAGGCGAATCCACGCCAGCCGCTCGAATCGTTGGCGAGCGACCTGCGTGCGGCAGGCGTGCGTCGCATCGAAGGTGATCTGATCGTCGACGCGAGTCGCTTCCCGGGTCCCATCGCTTCCCCGGAGTGGACGGTGACCGACGTGACTCACGCCTATGGCGCGCCGACGTCCGCCATCGCCGTGGACGAGAACGTCGTCAGCCTGCGCATGGCGCCGGGAAGCTCGATTGGTGCAGCGGCGCGTTTCCGCGGCGACGGTCTGGAGATCGAGAGCGAGGCGTGGACGGTCGGTCGGGATCGTCACGGCAAAGGCACGGTGCAGTTCCAGCCTGACTGGGGCCGCCCGCGCCTGCGCGTTCGGGGCGAGTATCCGATCAGCGAAGGGCCTTTCAACATCAAACTGGCGGCACCTCACCCCGAGGAGATTGCGGGGACCGAGCTTCTGCGTCTGCTGGGCGAGAACAACATCGAAGTCGATGGCGAGCTCAGGGTGGAGCGTCTGCCGTCACAGCGCCGTCTGCCGATGCGCGCCTTCGTCGAGTCGCCACCGCTTGGCGAGTGGCTGCCGCCGATCCTCACCGACAGCAACAACTGGTACGCCGAGATGCTGCTCCGAGTCCTCGCCTTCGAGGTCGAAGGCGTGGGGCGGCTCGATACCGGACTGGAGGTCGAGGCCGCCTTTCTCGAAGAGGTCGTCGGCGTGGCGGAAGGCTCGTTTGCCCTCGACGACGCTTCGGGTCTGTCTCCGACCAACCTGATCACCGCGCGGACGGTCATCGAGTTGCTGCGCTTCGTCGATCGCCAGGAGTGGCGCGACGTCTTCATGTCTGCGCTGGCGACTCCGGGTGACGGCACGCTGGGGCCGAGCTGGGGTCGTCAACCGCCGATCCAGGCGAAGACCGGAACCTTGCGCTTCACCCAGACGCTGGCCGGGGTGCTCGATCCCGAGTCGGACGACAGAACGTTCTTTGCCGTGATGCTCAATCACCGGACCGACGAGCGCGGCCCTCGTCGTCGTGAGATTTCCCGAGCCCTCTGGAACTGGCGCGCCAACTAGTTCATCCAGGAAACGGCCAGCTGCGGGCCTGGCCGAACGACTCAGCCGGCTTCAGTTCTGACGCGGGCGGCCAGCAGCCATCCTGCGAGGGCCGTGAGCGCGTCGCCGCCGGTCGTGGTCAGGCGAAAGACGATTCCCAGTGCCGCGGCGTGGGTGGCCCCGAGAGTCGGCTCGAGAGCCAGGAGCAGGATGGCTTCGCGCACGCCGAGGCCGGAAGGGGCGCCGGGTGCAAACGTTCCGGCGGCCCAGGCCACCGGGAACGCCCACGCGAGTCCCAGGAGGGGTAGCAGATCGCGTCCCCAGCCGGCTGAGTAGAGCCAGAGGAGAAGCACGCTGGCTCCCAGGAAGAACAAGATGTGCAGCACGAACGAGACGCCCAGCGTGCGCAGACTCTCGGCGAATCGCAGGTGAGGCAGTCCCTCGAACAGCTGGCTGATCTTCGGGATCCTTCGGGCCAGGGTGTCGATGACCGGCCACAGGACAATTCCCAGAGCGGCCGCGAGGCCTCCCGTCAGGAAGATGCCGCGTGCGGCTCCCAGCTCGCTTGCGCGTGAGCCGCCCAGGGCGGCGATCAACGTCGCCGCCGCCACCAGGCTGGCCATCTCGAGCAGGGCGCTTGCGCCCAGAGCCGCATGAGAGAGGCCGGCCTCGCGCCCTAGAGCCTGACGACTGACGTACTGCAGGGTGTTCGTCGGCAGGTACTTGGCCCACTGCGACTTGGCAAAGATGACGTACCCCGCGAGTGGAGTCGGCCGAAAGCCGTAGACCCCCGAGAGCCACCACCAGCCCAGCGCCAACGGGATGCAGATGAGCGCATAACCCACGATCCCGAGCAGGATCGCGAGTCCCAGCGTGGGAGCGTCGATCGTGTCGAGCAGACTGCGAGTCTCACCCACGAGCGGCATGAGG
>JANQPS010000776.1 GCA_028285365.1 Thermoanaerobaculia bacterium
TTCGACCGCCACCTGCAGAACGTCCTGGTCGACGAGGGGGGCCATATCTGGCTGATCGACCACACCCGCACGTTTCCAGCGACGTCCAAGCTCAAAGAGCCCGAGAGCATCACCTACGACGCCGACTTCGCAGAGCGCCTGCGCGCTCTGACCAGCACCGAGCTGCGCAAGACGGTCAAGCCTTTCCTCAAGGGCCACGAGCTCCAGGCGCTGACGGCCCGACGCAAGTCGCTTCTGCGCCACCTCGACAAGCTGCAGTCGACCGCCGACCTGTCGTTCGAAGGCACTCAGGTCGCCAGTCATCAAGAGGACTGAGGGGCACCAAGAGGACTGAGGGCACCAAGACGACTGAGAGGACGGCTCAGCGCGAAAGCAACGCGCCAGCTGGGCCTGTCAGGGTTTGTCCTCCCGTCGAATCCACTCGTCGAGCTCCCCCAGCCGGGCCAGCAGCTCGTCGCGGGCTTCTCCGGCATAAGGGTTCTCGCGCTCGATCGTGAGAAACAGCGCGTCGGAGTCTTCTCTCAAGATCTCCTCGATCTTCATCATGTGCCGGTAGGCCGTCGTTGCGAGCTCGAAGTCAGGCAGGCGAATCTCTCGCAGTGCCTTGGCCATCCAATGAGTCAGTCCCTGGATGTAGGCCATCTCCCGGTCGTGACGCGCCGGGTCTCGGTGCAGGACCTCGAGCTCCAGGTCGTCCCGAAGCAGCTCTTCGACACATCTCAGACGCGCGTCCGAGATGCGCTCCGGACACAGCACGACCTTGAGGCCCGCCACTCCGAGACGTCCCGACTGTGGGCCAAACATGGGATGGGTTCCCAGGATCTCCACGTCGTCGGGCAATCCACTTCGCATCAGTTCGAGGGGTCGCGTCTTGACGGAACAGACGTCGACCACCAGAGCGCCGGTCTTCAGAGCAGGGGAGATGTCCGCGATCACCCCTCCGAGGTTCTGCACGGGTACCGCAAGCACGACGACGTCGCACGCGACCACCTCGTTCAGCTCGACCAGCCGAATCCCGAGCTCCTCCGCCGTCTTGGCCGCGTCGGTCTCCATGACGCGATCGGTCGCCGACACCTCGAAGCGACTCGCGAGGTGCCCACCCATGAACCGCCCGAAGCTGCCGAAGCCGACAATCCCGATACGGCGAACAGACAACACTAGTGAACTCTGATCTCGTCTGCTCGGACCTGGACCTGGGGACGGGCCAGGCGAGTCGCCCATTCGACGAGCTGGGCCTGCGACGGCACGGTGGGCTTCGAGCTCACCCAACCGTCGTCCATCATCGACTCGAACAGGGTCTTCGGCCTCGGAAACACCTCGACTCCGGAAGATCCGATCTCGAGACCTGCCAGCTCCTCTGCCAGCTGAATGGCCTCGGTGAGCCCTCCGAAACCGTCGATCAGGCCGGCCTCCAGGGCGTCGGTTCCGCTCCAGACTCGACCTCGCGCATTTCTCTCCGCGACCTCGAGCTCGAGGCCACGATGCTCAGCCACACCCTCGGTAAAAGAGTCGTAGACCTGATCCATCCAGACCTGGACGGTCTCGCGGTCTCCCTCGTCCCAGCCTCCAAAGCCCATGATGTCGGCATTCTCGGCGGTCTTGACGGAGTCACTGCCAGCACCGATCCACTCCCAGAAGCCATCGAGATTGAACTTCGAGAAGACGACTCCGATCGATCCGGTGATCGTGGTTGGCTGGGCGAGGATGCGATCAGCCCCCATGGAAACCCAGTAGCCTCCGGACGCGGCCACGTCAGCCATGCTGACCACGACGGGCTTGCCTGCCTCACGGGCTCTCGTCACCTCTCTGAGGACGAGATCGGAGCCCACTGGCGAGCCTCCCGGAGAGTCGACGCGCAACACGATGGCGTCGACGTTCGGATCGTTGACGGCCTGACGAATGTGGCTCGCGACCCGCGGTCCGGAGAACAGACCGATGCCGAATCCCGGGAACGGCGAGCTGACGGGTTCGGAGACGATGGTGCCTTCGCCAAACACCAGAGCCACGCGGCGTGATCCTCGTGACCGCAGGCTTGCCGAGTAGGTCGGCAGCGTGGTCCCGCGGTACTCGCTGACACCAGCCAGCTCCTGGAGCGACGATTGCACCTCGTCGCGATAGCCGACGCGATCGACGAGGTTGGCCTCCAACACGTCCGCGACCGACAAGACACCCCGCCCCATCAGCTCCGCCAGAGTCGAATCGTCGATGCTACGCACCGAAACGACCCGAGAGCCGAACACCTCCGAGATCGTGCCGAGCATGGCCGCCAACGCCTCACGCATGGGTTCGCTCATCTCGTAGCTGCCGAACTGCTCTCCCGCGCTCTTGTACTCCTTGTACATCAGCACCTGGGGCTCGATGCGCAACTTCTCGAGAGTCCCTCTGAAAAACTGGCTCTCGGCTACGAGACCATTGACGAGCACCGAGGCCTGCGGCGTGATCCAGATCTCGTCGGCTGCAGTGGCCAGGTAGTAGTCCAGGTCGCTGATCTGGTCGGATTGCAGACGTGCCACCACTGGCTTGCCGCTGTTGGCGCGAAAATCGTCCAGTAGGCCGACGAGCTCGGTAGCAGATCCCCAACCCAGCGCCGCGTTGTGGATCCAGAGATGGATGCCGGCGATCTTCGGATCGTTCTGTGCCTCCAGTAGGGCCTCGCGCATCTCCCAGAACGAGCTTGCCGGCACGCTGAACAGCGGGCCGAGATCCACCTCGGGAGGAGCCTGGGTCATCGGTCCGGCCAGCTGGATCTCCAGAATCGAGCCGCTGGACACTTGGACGGGATTGCCGGCAAGACTCCCCAAGAAGCCGAGCATCATGACGATGATGCCGACGAATACGACCAGGAGTACGGCCACGAGGAGCCCCAAAGCCAACCAGCAACCCATGCTGCTGCGCTTCTTGGGCTGGGAAGCTGACTCGGGAACGGGCGGCAGGCTTTCGAGGTCACTCATTTCAAGGCTCCAGTCGAACAGCGGCCGATCCTAGCGAGGTTCTGCTGAAGGTTCACCCTCAGCGTAGGTGGCAGGGTGGCTGACAGGTGGAAATCGAGGTGAGTGGCAAGGTGCCAGCAGGAAGCTGTTGAGCGACCCGCTCCGGGCCCTCCTGAGGTCGATCACGGCGACAGGACGATCACGACGACAGGACGTTCCGCAGGGTCCCTAGACCGACGTTGGCACCACACAAGACGACAACAGCCGATCCTGAGCCCAAAGTCCCGCCAATCTTTCGTAGTCCGGCAACAGCCACACCAGCGGCTCCTTCGACAAGGGTGTGATGTGTAGCCATCACCCAGCGCATGGACTCCGCAATCTCTTCTTCGCTCACGAGCACTGTTTGGTCGACGAGATCTCGACACAGCTCGAAGGTGATCGAACCGGCCTCCACTCCACCCGCAGTGCCATCTGACAGCGTCGGCATCGAGTCCAGGTCGAGAATTCGGCCCGCTTCGAGCGAATGGTGCATCACCGCCGAACGCTCGGCCGAGCAGGCGACGAGGCGAGCTGAAGGACGAGCCGCCTTGATCGCCGCACCGACACCAGCCGCGAGGCCACCACCCCCCAAAGACACGAAGACGGTCTCCAGCTCGTCGATCTGCTCGTCGAGCTCGAGTCCGAGGGTCGCCTGGCCCGCGACGACCCGTAGATCGTTGTAGGGCGACAGATAGGTCGCCCCTCGCCGATCCGCGAGGTGGCGACCGGCGGTCTCCGCGACCACACAGTCTTCGCCTTCGAGTACGACCTCGGCTCCTAGGGAGCGCATGAGGTCGATCTTGCCCTGCGCAGTGCCGCCCGGCGCACACACGGTCACGGGACACTCCAGGGTCTTGCCCGCCATTGCGACGGCAGCACCGTGGTTACCTGTCGAAGCCGCAACAATCCCGCCCCGACGGTCGCTCTCCGAAAGCGACAACATGGTATTGAAGGCTCCCCTGATCTTGAACGACCCGGAGAGCTGGGTGTTCTCGAGCTTCAGGAAGACCGCACCTCTTTCCTCTCCCGAGCGTGAGCTCGACAGAGCCGGAGCCGACTCGACCGGAGTGCGGCGGATGTAGGGCGCGATACGGCGCATCGCTGACTTTGCTTCCCTCGCAACCGACGACGTTTCCATCTCACCATTCTCCATCACTACCGCCTCCCTACTCGACTCACCATGATGATCCACCAGCAACGGGTCGGCACCTGACCCGCACGCCATCCAGACGATCGACGCGAGGGACGTCTTCGCGGCACCATCACCCCCAGCCACCCGCAGCCACCCAGGGCGACTCAGAGCCCCCGGACCATCGAACACTCGAGAGCGGTTCGCCCCTCGTCGCGGCCGTTACAATGCGTCGCCTCACGTCCAACCGGCAAGGCTCGACCCATGGCCCCGAAGAGCTCGGGCCGATCGAGGCTGTCGCAACGGACCGGGACAAACGGATGGCAGACACAGAGACCCATCTCCACTGGCACGAGCCGAGGTGCTCCGAGTCACAGACGCTACGGGCTGCACTCGTGCTGGCGACGATTCTGGCCATGCTGGCCTTCGGTACCCTGGCCAGCGCTCAGAGCGAAGTCGCCACGGGTTCAGTCAGCGACCGCGAAGAGCCGCTGACCAGAGCGCAGGTGCTCGAGCTCCTGAAGGAGTTCCCGCTGATTGACGGGCACAACGATGTCCCCTGGCAGTATCGGATTCGAGTCCGCAACCAGATCGATCGCCTCCCGTTCGACGACACGCGTGCTGCGGACCCGCCCATGCACACCGACCTCAGCCGTCTGGCGAACAGCGGTCTCGGCGGACAGTTCTGGTCGATCTACGTTCCGACCTCGGTCAGAGGACCCGCGGCAGTCCGCGACACGTTCGAGCAAATCGACGTCATGAAGCGGCTGATCTCTCGTCACTCCGACCGTCTCGAGCTGGCGCTCACCGCCGAAGACGTCAGGCGCATTCATGCCGCAGGACGATTGGCGTCGCTCCTCGGAGTGGAAGGTGGCCACTCGATCGACAACTCACTCGGCGTTCTGCGCCAGCTCTACGACGCCGGCGCTCGCTACATGACGCTGACTCACTCAGCAAACACCGACTGGGCCGACTCGGCGACAGATGATGCCCGCCACAACGGCCTGACGGAGTTTGGCCGCGCCGTGGTACGCGAGATGAACCGCCTCGGAATGCTCGTGGATCTGTCGCACGTCTCTCCGCGCGCCATGCACGACACGCTCGACACCGCCCAGGTCCCCGTCATCTTCTCGCACTCGTCCGCGCACACCGTGACCGCTCACGCGCGCAACGTCCCTGACGACGTGCTCGAGCGGCTACCGGACAATGGCGGCGTGATCATGGTCACGTTCGTACCCGAGTTCGTCAGCGAAACCGTTCGTTCTCGTTCAAAGCGACTCCAGCTGACCCGGCTCCGCCTCGCACGGGCTCACGGAAGCGAACAGGCCAGACCTCTGATCGAAGACTGGATCAGCGCAAATCCCCGTCCGCGCGCCACGCTGTCCGACGTCGCGGATCACTTCGACTACATTCGAGACCGCATCGGCATCGACTACCTCGGAGTCGGATCCGACTTCGACGGTATCTCGAGCACACCCGACGGTCTCGAAGACGTCGCAGACCTGCCCGACCTGTTCGTCGAGCTCAGTCGCCGGGGATACTCGAAAGAGGACCTGGCCAAGATCGCTGGAGGTAATCTCCTGCGCGCCCTCGAAGCCGCTCAAGACTACGCCGAGCGAGCACGCCAGACTCCTCCGGCCGAGGTCCACATCGACAACGTAGGGGCCACCGGCTCCAGGGAGCCTTGAGAGATGAGTGAAGTCAAACGGCAGGCCCCTGGAGACGAAGTCGTCGCTCCTCAGCTCGCTTCGACGGTGATCCTGGTTCGAGACGGCCAGCAGGGCCTCGAGATCTTCATGGAGAAGCGCCACATCAAGTCGGATTTCGTGGGTGGCGCCTATGTGTTTCCCGGCGGCCGGGTCGACCCCGACGACACCGTTTCCGACGACGTATGTAGCGGCCTCGACAGCGACTCTGCGAACCGGATCCTGAAGCTGGATCACGGCGGCCTCGCACTGTACGTCGCCGCAATCAGAGAGTGTTTCGAAGAGGCAGGGGTGCTCCTCGCCTACGACCGGGAGGGCGCTCTGCTCGACTTCAGCTCTGCCGAAGTCGAGGATCGTTTCCGAGGGGCTCGTGACGACATCAACTCCAGCCAGCTCACGCTGCAGGAGCTCGCGGCTCGCGAGCAGCTCTCGCTCGCGTCCGACCGTATCGGCTACTGGTCACACTGGGTGACTCCCGAAGGATCACCGAGGCGCTACGACACCCGTTTTTTCGTGGCCGAGGCTCCACCCGCGCAGACCGCGGCCCACGACGACTGGGAGCTCACCGAGTCGGCCTGGGTCACCCCCAGAGAGGCGATCGAGCGAGCTTTGGCCCGCGAGTGGATGATCATCTATCCGACGCTGATGAACCTCAGGGACCTCTCACGATTCTCCGACGCCAGTTCCCTGATGGAGTGGACTCGCTCGGACCGCGAGGTGCCGGTCAGTCTGCCGAGAGTGCTCGACGCCGAGCGAGTCGTCCTCCCTGGAGACGACGGCTACGACCGCGCCGAAACCGACATCCGCAAGACGTCGCCGGGCGTGTTCGAAGCCACTTTCGCGCGACTCTGGCGGGAAGACAACGCGTGACCGCGCCTGAACGAGGCACCAAGAGCCCGATCCGCTACCGCGAAGCGATCAGGCTCACGTCGACGTTGCAGCGCGTGACCGAGGACAACCCGGGGATGTTCACCGGTCCGGGCACCAACACTCACATCGTGGGAACCGACGACGTCTTCGTGATCGATCCGGGAGAAGACCGGCCCGACGGACATTTCGAAGCCCTCGTCGAAGCCATCGGTGAACGCAAGGTGACGGGAATCGTGCCGACGCACGGGCATCCCGACCACTGGCCAATGGCCCCACGACTCAAAGACCACTTTGGTGCGCCGATCCTCGCCTTCGCTGACTACCGGGGCCTCGCCCCCGATCAAAAACTCGAGGATGGCTCGATCCTGAGCGTCGAAGGCTGTGAGCTCACCGCCATGCATACGCCTGGCCACGCGTCAGATCACGTGGCGCTGGTGATGCGCGACGAGAACGGCTGCTCTCTGCTCAGCGGTGACCACGTCATGGGTTGGTCGACGACCATCATCTCGCCACCCGACGGCAATCTCAATCAGTTCCTCGACTCGCTGGAGCGCCTGCTCGAGCTCGATGTCGAGATCATGTATCCGGCCCACGGCGTCGCCGTTTCGGACCCACGTGAGCGCATGGTGGAGCTGCGCGAGCACCGCCACGAGCGGACGAGGCAGGCGCTAGCCGCTCTCGAGTCAGGACCCGCGACCATTGCTCAGCTCGTGAGCACGATCTATCGAGACGTCGACGAGCGCCTGCACGGCGCGGCCCAGCGGTCCCTCTGGGCCCATCTCGAAGCGCTCTGCGAAGAGCACAGGGTTCAGCGGATCGGCACGGACGGCTTCAGCGCCGTTTGGCGTTTGACGGACTGACGCGCTCGGCCGAGGGGAGGTGTCACAGTGGCGTCGCCGACGCCCGCTGGTGCCACCATCACACCCTCCTCCTCCTCAGCCTCATCCTCCTCAGGCGCTATCGCTGCTCCCCAGGGGGGCTCGCGCGCCGAAGCGACTGACGAGGACCGCGCCGAGACCGATGGTCCAGGCGACGAACTGAACGAGCCACCCGAAGACCACGAACAGCCCGTAGATGAGAAACGGGATGCCGATGGCGTCGAGGAAGTCACCCGACAGGGAAATCATCCGCAGAGCCACCGTTCCGACCACCAGACAGATGAACGCGTTCCGCAGGCCGAGCCCGAAGCGCTCGTTGAGAAAGCGTCCGGCACCCACGGCAACTCCCGCGAACCCGAAGATCATGGCCGCAAACAGCAGCAGATAGAGGAACGGCATGAGCAGGAGGAACGGGATTCCGATCAGCGAGACCAGCAGCAGGAACGACAGTACGAGCGTCACTGGCAGGAACAACAACTCGACGCTGATGCCCACGATCAGGGCTTTCCAGGGCTCCTGAATCGCCGTTTCGCGAACGTTGTGCACCGACCTTGGAACGATCAGCAGGATCACACCGCACATCACGACGAGAAACGACGTCCACACCAGACCCCAGAACAGTTCGACCCAGGCGTCGAACGAAATGGCGTCCCCTCCCCAATCGACATTGCCGTCGAAGAGGGACCAGTCAGCACTGAACCCCTCGCCGAGGGAGACCTCCGAGACTTCGCCAGTGACCTCGGCACCCTCCTCGCGCTCGACCACGCCACCGACACTGGTCACGTTGCCGTAGACCTGCGCCTCCGGGCCGAGCTCTACGCTGTCGCCCACTGCAATGACATCGCCCCTGACGACGCCGTTGACCTTGATCGGCCCACCAACGGAAACGGCGCCACCATCGACCTCTCCGTCGATCTTGATGTCGCCACCCATCGCAAAGAGATCCGAGACGACCTCGCCCTCGCCGACTCGAATGGTGCTGCCTAGCGCAAACTTCTGGTCTTGCCGTTCAGCACGGCGCCGCGGTCGCGACTCCGCCTCGGCCGAAGCCTCGCTCTCGGCCTCGAGCTCTTGAGAGAGCGACACTAGAGTAGCGCTGGTCTCTTCGAGAATCCGAAGCGGCGTCTCGGTCTCGGTCGCGGCTGTCGACGACTCCGCAGTAGCCGACTCGGCAGAAGCCGATTCGGATTCTTCGCCTTTCTGACCGAAAACCAGAGCGCCCGTAAAGAGAACGGCCACGCCGATGAGGGCAAGCCTCCGAACATGGCCTCGCCGCTGACGGCGACGCCTTCGGCAGCGGCGCCGCGATCTACGAGCCGCCATGCGCAACGCTCCGATCGCTCTCGACGACCTGCGAAAGGACGTAGAGGGCCGAAAAGGCCACGGTCAGACACACCGAGATCAGCAGCAGCGCACTTGGCGTGACGGCGGCGCCCACCGCGCTGCGCACCCACGACAGGCCACCCTGGGCAAA
>JANQPS010000780.1 GCA_028285365.1 Thermoanaerobaculia bacterium
CTTCGGCAGAACTCCGACGATGGTGTGGGGTGCGCCGTTGAGCTCGAGAGTGTCGCCCAGGATGTCGTCGCGGGCTCCCAGGTGGTCGACCCAGAATCGATGGGAGACGACGGTGACGGCGCCAGCACCCTCGGTGTCTTCCTGGGCGTCGAATCCTCTGCCGAGAGCCATCTCGATGCCCAGTGTGTCGAACATCGTGTGAGTGACGGAGTTGGCCGTGAGGCGCCTGGGCTCGGGATCCTGGCCGCTCAGGTTGGGGCGAGTGGGTTCCCACGCCGCTACCCCGGCGAAAATGTCCGCCATGGCGCTCACGTCCACGTAGTCCGGAAACGACATCTGGTTGCGATCGCGCTGACGCGTCACCGGGAGGGTCTCGACCTGCTTGTCGTTGTGCAGGAGCACGAGGCGCTCGTCTTGCGGAAAGGGGAGTGGCTGAAAGATCACCGCCTCGAGGATGCTGAAGATGGCTGTGTTGGAGCCTATTCCCAGGGCAATCGTCAGAACGGCTACCGTTGAAAATCCTGGCGACTTGAACAGTGATCGCGCCCCCTGACGGAGGTCGGAGCTGAGGTCTTCGAACAGGCGCACCATACGAGGGTCTCCCGATCGCGGATCGATAGGGCTTCGAGATCGAGTCGAGTACACGCGGCGATAGAGGAGATTGGGCAACACCGAACTGAGAACCTGTCGTCGGTACCAGCGCCGGGCGTAGGCTGTACCGCGGGTGCGCTCGAGGGTGTGCACCTCCTCTTCGAGGTCGCCGAGGAGAGCTTCCTGAACCTCGCCGTTGGCGCTCAACGAGACGAGCAGCCCGAGCGCCTTGCGGATCATGGTGCTGGCGAACTTCACGACGAGGCTTCGCCTCGCTCGGAGAGATCTCCGCCGATCGCATCCAGCTCCGACTCGAGATCCATGGCCATGGCCCGGACGGCGGCGTGGGCTCTGGCGAGTGCTCTTTCGCCGGCAGGTTGGAGCCGGTAGTACTTCTTGCGACGACCACCGCGCTCCGGAGTCGGCTCACCCTCGCGCGACGCCACCAGACCCTTGCGCTCCAGGCGTGAGAGCAGGGTGTAGATCGCCCCGGTCGCCACCGAGCGCCCGGCTCGGCTTTCGATCTCTCGCCGAATCGCGACACCATACGCCTGGTCCTGGAGCCTCAGGATGGCGAGGAGGACGAGATGCTCGAACTCTCCGATCGATCCCATCGCTCATTTATACTACAAAGTTACTGATATTGCTCCTGGAGTCCGCTTTCGGGGGGCTCCGAGATCGGGTCGAGAGAATTGGGAGCCCCGGCGGAGCCCGAGCGCCTCTTGCCAGCAGCCTTGGAGGGTTCTAGCGGAACACGTCGAAGAGGCGGCTGTACTTGACGATCAAGCTGCGGTTGGGCTCGGGCAACGCAAAGCGACCAAACTCCTCGATCTCGTTGTAGACGACAAACAGGCCTGTATTGGCCTGGCCGAGCCAGCTGAAGCGCAGGTTGGTCGAGACGGCGTCGGAGACGTCGTTGTACTGAATCAGTGCCTGCAAGAGGATCTGGGTGCTGAAGGCGTAGGTGAGCCGCAAGCTGCCGACGTTGGTCTTGAACGCACCCTCGGCCAGGTCGATGTCGTTGTGCGACCAGCTCAGTTCGCCGCTGAGGTAGTCGCCGAGTCGCATGTT
>JANQPS010000593.1 GCA_028285365.1 Thermoanaerobaculia bacterium
GCGTCCGGGGCGGAGCATAGCGCCCAGGACGCGAAACCTAGCAGCCAAACCTCGAGATGCTCTCCTGGGCCTGAAGCTCTTCGGGCTCGTCACGTTTTGACACCCTCGTCGATCATGGATTTTTCCTTTACCCCCGAGCAGAGTGCCCTGAGAGAAGAGGTCGTGCGGTTTGCGGAGACCAGCCTGCTCGAGGCCGGTGGACACTCCTTGAATGAGCGCGACCGTCTCAATGTGTTCGATCGCGAGCTATGGCAGCGATGTGCCGACTTTGGAATTCAAGGTTCGTTGCTTCCGGAGCGCTACGGCGGTAGCGAGCGCGACGCCGTGGACACCGTCATGATTCTCGAAGCTCTCGGCTACGGCTGCCGGGACAACGGGCTGACTCTCGGTCTGGGGGGACAGATCTGGAGTATTCAGGAGCCGATTCTCGTCTACGGCTCCGAGGAACAGAAGCAGCGCTACCTGCCCGGTCTGGCTTCGGGTGCGCTCATTGGAGCGCACGGTGTGAGCGAGGAGACTGCCGGCTCCGACGCCCTGTCGCTTCGCACTCGAGCCGAGAGAGTCGATGGTGGTTACGTGCTCAACGGCCGCAAGACCACGATCGGGATGGCCCCGGTCTGTGACCTCGCCGTGGTCCTGGCGCGCACGGATCCGGACGCAGGTCAGTGGGGTGTCTCGGCTTTTCTCGTCGAAGCCACGACCGAGGGATTCGAGCGCAGCGAGCCTCGTGCCAAGACCGGTACCCGAACCAATCCGCTCGGCGATCTGATCCTCCAGGACTGTTTTGTCCCGGAGTCGGGGCGCCTGGGCGGCGAAGGCATCGGGATGAGTCTCTTTACGAAGACCATTTCCTGGGAGCGGGCGTTCATCCATGCCGGACATCTCGGCTCGATGGAGCGGCTCATCGAGAAGTGCGTCGAGTACGCGCGTGAGCGCGAGCAGTTCGGCAAACCGATCGGCGACTTCCAGTCGGTGTCCAACCGACTCGCGAACATGCGGCTTCGCCAGGAGACATCGCGACTCCTGATGTACAAGGCGGCGAGCCTGAAAGACCGGGGCAAAGACGCGCCGCTCGAGTGTGCAATGGCCAAACTGCACATCGCTGAGGCCCTGCTCGAGTCGGCGACCGACGCCGTGAGAGTGCACGGAGCCCGTGGCTATCTGGCCGAATGGGACATCGAGCGAGAGCTGCGCGATGCACTGGGGGGTGTCATCTACGCCGGGACGTCGGACATCCAGCGTAATCTCATCGCCGAGCTGATGCGCCGCTAGCGCCGCTCTCTCGAGTCGTCGTGCCCTTCCTGCTGCAGCACTCGATCGAGGAGTCCGCGCAGCGCTTTGCTGAGCGCGAGGCGTTTCGCTGCAACGGTCACGCGCTCGACTACGCTTCCCTGGCCGAGCAATCGAGTCGACTCGCCAACGTTCTCGTCGAACATGGTGTGAAACGCGGTGATCGGGTCGGCGTTCTGATGCACAAGGGCCTCGAGCTCCCGGTGACCATCTACGGCATCATGAAGGCGGGTGCCGCCTATGTTCCCATCGATCCCGCGGCTCCTGCGGAGCGCATCCTCTTCCTGATCGAAGACTGTGGACTCAGGCATCTCGTCGTCAGCAGTTCGCGCCAGAAGCTGGCGGTGTCGCTGGCCAGTCGCTCCGAGACGCTGCGCTGCATCGTCGGCGGGAAAGCCAAACCTGAAGCCAGACCTGACGCTGAGCTCGAGGTCGTCCATATCCCTTGGGCGAGCGTGCACGATGCGTCGGCTGAGCCTCCCGACGTCCGCCTCGTTGACGACGACCTGGCCTACGTCATGGTGACATCCGGCTCGACCGGAGCGCCAAAAGGACTCATGCACACTCACCGCAGCGGACGGGCGTATGCCGAGTTGTCGGCGTATGAGTACGGGGTCAGGTACGACGATCGGCTGGGTAACCACTCTCCTCTGCACTTCGATATGTCGACGTTCGAGTATCTGACGGGGCCTCTGGTGGGCGCAACGACAGTGATCATCCCGGAAGAGGTCACCATGTTCCCGCGGAGCCTGGCGGAGCTGATCGAGCGGGAGCGTCTGACGTTCTGGTACTCCGTGCCGCTGGCGCTCATTCAGCTCCTGCTCAGCGGCGGCATCGAGGAGCGCGATCTCAGCTCACTGCGCTGGGTCCTGTTTGGTGGAGAGCCGTTTCCGGCCAAACACCTGGCTCGCTTGACCGAGCTGTGGCCCCAGGCTCGCTTCTCGAACTCTTATGGACCGGCGGAGGTCAACCAGTGCACCGCGTACCACCTTCCGGAGGGCGCCTGGCCTGCCGAACACCCGGTACCGATCGGCCAGGTCTGGCGAGGAGCCGAGGGACTGGTTCTCGACGAGCATGACGATGAGGTCACGCCGGGGGAACCTGGCGAGCTGCTCATCCGGGCACCGACGATGATGCGTGGCTACTGGCGAAGACCGGATCTCAACGAGAGAGCCTTTTTCGTGCGTCAGCGGGTCGACGGTCTCGAAGAGGTGTTCTACCGAACGGGCGATCTGGTGGTCGAGCGGGACGACGGTGAACTCCTGTTTCTCGGTCGGCGCGATCGCCAGGTCAAGGTCAGGGGTTATCGCATCGAGCTGGACGAGGTCGAGAGTGTGGTGGGCGCAGAGACCGGCGTGGCAGAGGCGGCGGTCGTCTGTGTCCGAGCAGACGACTCTCCTGCCGAGCTGATTGCGGTGGTCCTGCCGCGAGACGGCACCCACTGTGATCCCACGGAGCTGCAGCGCGGCGCGCGGGCTCGGCTGCCCGGGTACGCCGTTCCGTCGCGCTTCGAGGTCGTGAGTGAGCTGCCGAGGACCGGTACCGGAAAGATCGATCGCCGCGCCCTCACCGAGCGCTACTCGTCGGCCGGAGGCACCGGGGCTACCAGGAGCTGAGTGCGGGCGCTGGCGCGTCCTTCTTCAGCTGCGCTCGACGAGACCGGCCATATAGACCGCCATCACCCGAATCGTCCTGAAGTTCTCGGGTACCAGATCCGGCGGCGGCACAGTCACGCCGAGCTGCTCTTCGAGCTGGGCGATGATGCGCACCATGCCGATCGAGTCGACCAGACCGCTCGTGAGCAGGTTGTCCTCGACGTCGAGGTCATTTGGCGGCACGCCAGCCTCTTTGGCGATCAGAGCGACGATGTCGGCTTCGATGGTGTCCGAGTCGGGTTGTGACGGAATGTTCATGTCGTGCTCATCCAAGGGCTGCTAGCCGATGGCGAAGGCGCGCTCGACGAACCACCAGCCGGAAATGACGATCAAGACCGCAGAGACACCTTTGAGGACCAGAGGCTCGTATCGACTCGACTCCCGCAAGAAGAACAGGATCGGGAAGAGTACGGCAACGATGGCCACCTGGCCGAGTTCGACGCCGATGTTGAAACCGACGACGCCGCGAAGCAAGTCCACCATACGCAGCGGCAGATGGCCCATGACCGACGCGAATCCAAGGCCGTGGAAGAGGCCGAGGGCCAGGATGATCAGCAGCGAACGGTCGTTCTGCTTGCCGATGATGTTGTTGAGCGCGACGAGCACGATCGACGCCGCGATGACCGACTCGACGAGCCGCGAGGGCAGGCGAACGAAGTCGAGTGCCGCGAGCAGCAGCGTGATCGAGTGAGCGACCGTGAAGACCGTGACGATCTTGAGGAGATTCCAGAAGGCGCGGTTGAAACTCTCGACCGGCTCCCACTGATCGTCCTTGCGCATGAGCACCGTGGGCAGGATGAGCGCGAGGAGGAAGAGGATGTGGTCGATGCCGATCCAGATGTGCAGCACACCCTGCGGGATCATGTCGCGCGCGGTCATGATTCCGGGCACGTTGGTCAGATCGAGAGTCTGCTCACCGTTGCTGGGGCTGAAGATGAGTGCGGTGTACTCGTCCGGATAGGTGGTGTTGGTCTTTTCGTTGTACTCGACCAGGATGAGGCCGCGATGCAGCCGATCGCCGTCGTAGAGCATCGAGTGACGAATCAGGAGCTCGTCGGGAAGCGGACCCGTCTGGGACTCGAAGTGGTACTGGGCGAAAGACCCCTGGGGCAGGGTCTCGACCGATCGCCTCGTGAACTGGATCTCGTACGGGGCGCCGCTGGTCGGGCCCACGGAGAAGTTGTCGAGGATGTACTGCTGGACCCTGGGCGCGGTGGCCTCCAGGGTGGCCAGGATCTCGTCGTCAGTTCCGTCGAGGGTGATGTCGAGCTTTTCCGCCAGGTCGTCGAAGTGGATCTCGAAAAGGCCGTCGATCGACGCCTGCCTGAAGTTGAAGAAGACGTAGTCCTCGCCGACGGCGTGCGCGTGCAGCTTCGAGGCTCCCGGCTGCATGCTGAGCAGCAAGAGCAGGAAGAGGAGAGTTTTGCTGAGTGTCTTGGTGTTCACGAGCTGGTGATGATCTCGAGGTAGTCAAAGGCCGCCGCTAGCTCGCGACGATCGGTGGAACCGTCGATGACCCGGGCAGGCCGCTGGGAGTTGGAGAAGCGTAGGTAGAGGATATTCGCACCATCGCTCCAGGAGGATGCGGCGACCGCAATCTCGTGCTCGGTCCAGGTGTCCTCTAGCTGGATCGTGTCGAGTCGCTTCTCGTTGAGCCACACTTCCACCGTCTGAGGGGGCGCCTCCGGGTACAGGAATGGCAGGACTCTGAAGCGGATGACGGCGTCAGCGGGTGTTCCGATCGGCAAGCCCAACTCGACCTGTTTGCCCAGCGCCCATTGAAAGTCGTGTTCGGGCGACCTCTCGGGGAACGACCATCCCGAGCCCTGCAGGGTCGCCTCACCGCCGCCGAACTCGAAGCGCTGACCATAGTCACGAAAGATGTCTTCCAGCGGAGCCTGTTTGCCGGCGGCGTAGCGAGTCTCGAAGAGCGTAGCGAAATCGGGAAAGAAGAAGAGGGCCATTGACTCCTGGCGCCTCTTGAGGACCGGTACGAAGCGATTCATCCAGGAGCGCGCCTGGTTGGAGCGCTGGTAGCCGGCGGTGAGCAACCAGCCTCGTTCGCGCTCCGCGACCTCGCGCTGACCACGCTCGGCAGACTCCCACAGCTTGACGAACTCGGTGGGACGCCCGAGCTCGTCGAGATAGTGACCGAGGGAAATCTGCGGCCAGTCGTTGGCGATGAGGATGGGCTCGTCGTCGAGCGCGATCTCGTTGAAGAAGTGCGCCACCCCGCGCCAGTCGAGCTTGCGATAGGGGTCGTCTCTTGCCCTCTCGAGATTCGGTGCAACCACGACGATCAGCAGAGCTACACTGACCAACCAGGTCCACCTCGAACGGCCTCGGGCTGTCGACCTCGCATCCGTCTGCGAATTGCGCAATGCGCTCAGACGGTCAGACGCGCTGGCGAGGAGCCGAGCAGAGGCGATGATGCCCACCGCCGTGAGGACGATCAACGCGGGCAGCGCCGAGGTGGTGTAACGCACGCCGTACCAGCGGCCGACGGATATCAGGGCCGCGACCGAGGGTGTCGCGGGAAGCACGAACATGCCGACACACGCGAGGCCGTCGCGCCACGACCGCCGAGCCAGGTAGAGCGCTCCTAGCGCAGCGAAGCCCATCAGGATCCACGACCGAGTCCTCGGTCGGGACGGTGTGCCCGCCGTGGTCATGCTGGCGACGAAGCGATCTCGGCTCCTGGTCGAAAGCGGCGACTCGAACAGGGTCGACTGGCGCAGCTGGACTTGCGTCTCGGATTCGGCGCGTTGCGGGGTGTTGATCTCCGAGCGCGCAACGTAGAGGCCGAAGCTCAACAGGAGGGCGAGACTCGCAGCGAGCACACAGTGTCGCTGCGGCACCTCGAGCAGGGCCTCGAGCCGTGATGTCGTGGGTGTCCGAAACAGGCTGAGGACCGCAAGGAGCCCGGCGAGAGCTCCGAAGGAGGCCAGGAGCGGAATGGCGTGCGCCCCGACATAGGCCGCCGTGATGCAGCCGAGATAGGCGCTCATCCGCCCGAGCCGGGAGCTGTTGTCGAGCAGTGCGATCAGCAGAACCAGGGCCAGCGCCATGAGCAGGTAGTAGGGGCGCGCCTCGCGTGAGAAGTAGACGTGCAGCGGTGAGACCGCGAGGACGAAGGCCGCCGAGACGGCGAGCGCTCGGCGCGTGCCGGCTTCGAATCGGAGTCGTTCGCCGAGGCGCAGACCGACGAGCGCCATCAGCCCGACAGAGAGAGTTCCCACGAGGGCGGGTGCCAGTCGGGCTCCGGTCTCATTCGACGCGAGGCGGTCGCCCAGGAAGAGTAGGAAGTAGTAGAGGGCGCCGTTCTCAGATCCGCCATGGATCTCTGAGATTCCGGTGAGCAGGTGGTGCCAGGGTTGGTCTATCAGGGTTCGTGCGATACCCAGGTGGAGAATCTCGTCGAGCCA
>JANQPS010000921.1 GCA_028285365.1 Thermoanaerobaculia bacterium
CGGAAACCCAACAGTCGCCGCAACCGCCAAAGCGGAAGAGCGGAGCGCTCCGTTAGGAACCGTTCCGCTCTTCCACGTCCCCGGATGACTAGCTAAGGAGGCCTCGGATCCACGCCTCGAGCAAGATCTCGATCGCACGCGCGATCGCTTCAAGAAGGGGTCCATGCTGTTCTTCTGGAATCAGTGTGAACGAACTCATCGTCGATCCTCCGTGGGTGTGGCGGTGGGGTTAGGGCCCGCCTCTCGCTCCTAGCGGTAGCGCTGATCACGAAGTCAACAGTGGACAAGAGTCGCGAAACGCGAGCGGGGCGCCCCCTACTGGAAGCGCCCCGCCCTTTTTCGGCATCTCGTCCGTTTAGAAGGCGAACGGACCGGTCCCATTGATCCCGTTTTCAAGGAGTACTGCGAGAGCGGGCACTAGAGCGATAGCCTTCGCAGATACACGTCCCGTTAGGTTCCTAAGTGTCTTCATCATCTTCGAGAACGCCTTTCGTTCGTTTGCGTTGAGGAAACGTGGGCTGTCAAAGAACTCAACTCCCTTGCCCAGCAGAGCCGTGTCCATTTGCGGGGCATCTTCCTCAAGAGTGGCCGCCCAATGGTCGAACGCACCATGCCGACCGAGGGAGTGATACAGGAGAATCAAGTTTGCGTGCGCAAAGTGCGTACTCCGGTCGGCTTCCACGGCACGAAGGAACTGTTTCTCCGCGAGCTTGCATCCAGTCTCCTTCGGCTTGTCTTCCCAGAGCGCCTGGCCCCACACGTTGTGCGCCCATGCTCGTACGCGGGGGCATTCAGCGTACGCCACGGCCTTGGCACCTGAGTCGACAGCCTGCTTGACGTGCCCGTGCTCCAGAAGAATGTGCGTCGCGCAAATCCAGAAGAACGGATCATCATCCCATTCACCGCTCTCTTCGAACTCGAAGAGCATCGCCAGAGCCCGTCGCCCTTTGATGGCCCTCTCCATCTCATCTCGAAGCGGCTTGAGACCTTCCGGAGCCTCATCCACCCGAACCAAGTCGTCGGAAACAACCCGACCGACCTCGTAGAAGAAGCGCCAAACACGACTGTCGTTTGCAAGCCAGGAGCGGACCGTTCCCGCTGGGCGACCGATCGCCCGACCGTAGTCTCCTGACGTTCGGTGCGTTCGGTCGATCTGGAGCGCAAAGACCGCTCGGACCATCTGCTCCAGCTTCTGGTCTCCGCGATTGCCCAACATCTCGAACAGCCTGTCGCGTGACCCCACCGCCAGGTCGAGCAGTCGTTCCTTCTGCTCGGCGCTGATCTCATCGTCGACATGAGCTGTTCGCTGCTTGTTCGACGGGGGGAGCTCCCCCGGAGACCCTTCCATCGTGAGCGCTGCACAGTAGAGGATCGCCAGGGTCGACTCGTCGGCGTGACCGACATCGATCGCGCGCTCCTGCGAGTCAACAAGCGTCTCCACCTGGCCGTCGCTGAAGCCGTCGAGAGCCAGGATCTTCTTCCAGAAGGCGCCCTCGGCCAGCGCCTCTTCCCGATCGGAATCGAACAGGAGCGATCGAAGCTCGGGTGCAACTCCATCCAGCTCCACAAGCTCGGCCCAATGATCGGCGAGGAACCCAGCTGAACGCAGCTCGTCCGCCAAACGCTTTTCGTTCACGTGCGATACACCTCCTGATACCAAGAGCTACGGCGTTGGCTCGAAACCCAACAGTTCTCGGACATCGCTGGCTGGTCGTGAATTCGACGTCCGGGAGGCCGCAAGATGCGAAAAGCGCCCAACGCCACATCTGAAGACGCGAACAGGCCGACTAGTGGTGTTTTTCACCCACACGGACGCCACAGCCCGCTCGGCCATCAGTGCCGATGGGTCACTCGCTGATCGATCGCAGACCCGCGAACGTGGCGCCGACGCGGCGAGAGCGGGGCGCGGGTCGCGTACCGATCAGCGAGTGACCCATCGGCACTGATGGCCGAGCGGGCTGTGGCGTCCGTGTGGG
>JANQPS010000926.1 GCA_028285365.1 Thermoanaerobaculia bacterium
TCCCCACGAAAAGGAGAAGAAATAAACGGAACACCATTGTACCAAAAGGCACGATCAATTACGGTACAGATGTGTTCCAGAATGCGCCCGTCTCGAAGGAGACCCTCCCTCATGCTGCTGACTGAAATGCAACGCGTGACTGCCCAACCCCTCGGCGAAGCCGAGGCCCTGCCCTTCGCGAGCTACCGGAACCCCGAGCTCCTCGGCCTCGAGCAGAGAGAGATCTTCGAACGCGACTGGGTCTTCGTCTGCACGGAGGCGGATCTCCGAGAGCGCGGCGACTACCAGGCGCTGGTGATCGCCGACGAACCGGTCGTCGTCCTGCGTGGCAAGGACGGGAAGCTGCGCGCACTGTCGAACGTCTGCCGCCACCGCGGCGCGGTGATGCTCCGCGGCGGCGGCAACGCCAAACGGATCGTCTGTCCGTTTCACGCCTGGACCTACGAGGACACCGGCGCGCTCAGGGGCGTGCCCCATTGCGGCGAGGTCGCGGTCGACAAGGACACGCACGGTCTGCGCCGGTTCCGCGTCGACAGCCTCTTCGGATTGGTCTTCGTCAGCCTGAACGAAGACGCGCCTCCCCTCGAAGCGCGCTTTCGAGGCCTCGCGAAATACTTCTCACGCCGCCGGATCGACACGTTCCACCACGCCGGCGAGATCGAGCATCACGAATGGAAGGCGAACTGGAAGCTCCCGATGGAGAACTTCGTCGAGGGCTACCACTTCTTCGCCGTCCATCCCGAGACGGTCGAATCCGCCGCCCGGACCCGCGACTGCTTCTACGTCGAGGGACACGCGGAGTGGTCGATCACCGGCGGCAGCCAGCTGGACGAGCCGTCGTCGATCAAGGACTGGCTCCTGGGCCGAGCGAGCGAGGTCGAATACCTCTCGATCTGCCTACCGCCGAACTTCGTCTGCAACCTGTACGAGGACTACATGACCTGGGCCCGCGTGCTGCCGACGGGACCGACGACGTGCGAGATCGCCACCGGCTACTGCATGCGGGAGCCGCACGAGGCGAGCGAGCAGCTCAAGGAGTTCAACGCCAGGATCTTCGAGGAGGACCGGGAGATCTGCGAGCGGGTGCAGCATGGTGTTTCGAGTCGTACGGCAAAGGGCGGCCAGCTCGTGGAGCTCGAGCGGGCGGTGGTCGACTTTCATCAGTATCTCGGGAGCCGGTTGTTCGGGGAGGGTTCGAAGGGGGTGTTTCGGACGGAGCACGCGGGGCGGTTCGAAGGCTTGACCGCTCGCGTAGGCGCCGAATCGGGCGAGTCACCCGCTTGATCGCACAGCGCCGCTGGCTTCGAACCTGAGCGCCGGAGGTCCAGATCCCTCTCGACCTGCCGCTTGATCTCCGGCACGCGCGCGTCTCCGTGTGGAGCCTGCTCTGTCGGGCAGCCAGATGTGGCTGGGAATCCGGCCGGAACGCCCACTCCGGCTCTTCTCCGGCTCAAGGCACGTGCATCTCGTGCTCGTCGTCTGCGCCTGGACATAGTCGGTCGCACTCGCATCACATGTTGCACGGAGCAACCCTCGCCGGGCGGCCGGATTGGCGGGGTAAGGCACCCTCTCGGTATCGCTCGCATCTACATCACCTCACAACTACCAGCCTGCCGGGGAGAAGACGCCCGTCAAAGGTCCGGTAGCTCCTTTCGTTCACATAGCCATGCTGGTGAAACGGTTCTCGCAAAGAGATCAAGCCGGAGATCGCTTGTCTCACAGCCGCGAGCTTCACTTGAACGCCCTTTGGAAGGCCGACTCTGCAAGTCGATCAAATCATCGATCTGGCGAACGAGACGAGTGGACGGAAGGCGAGAGGGCTTAGCTTCCTGTTGAGAGCATTCGATTTCGAGTTTGCAGGCGGCTGGCGCACTCCGGACTGACTCAAAAAACTCGGTGTCAGCCTGACTGGCCGACTTGCCTGCAGACCGAGCTAGTTCCAGAACGCGCGACGAAAGTGCCGACCCCTGGGAAGGCCCCTTACCGGCGCGGCTCAGGCTCTGCGCCCCGCCAGACCCGGCCGGAGCACCTTATTGCTGGTCGAACAGACGAAGTGAGAAGGCGACAATCCGCGCATACCCTCACCCGCCTCGAGGGAGGAGCCCGCCTCACTCGCGTTCATACCAAGGACTGGGCTGCCGAAAGCTGCAGCGATATCAGACGGTTAACGTCATAGTTGCCAGTCGCAAGGATCTCTGAATCGACTGGCTTAGCTAGGTCGGTACCATCTCAATCGACGTTGAGACAGAGCGAGGCACCCCCTAATGAAGCAAGTTCATCGCCTATTCGTCGAGCACGCTGATGAGTTGAAACTAGTCGTCCTTGCGCTCTCCGTGCTCTCGTTGGGGTACAAATGGCTCCGCCCACTCGTCGCCTGGTTCGTTCCGCTGCTACAGCTTCGCCTCGGCACTAAGACGTTCGGCCACTACCTCAAGTGCGTTCGAGGCGACGCGGAGCGCAGAGCCGTTGCTGATGAGGCCGGGGTCTCGCGCAAGAAGCTGCTCGAGTGGGAGCAGAGCGTTTCGATCCCGTCAATTGACGACGTCGATAAGCTCGTGTCTGCCTACCGCTTGGCGCCAATCATCGGCCCCGCCGCGCTACGGTACGCCTACGCGTTGGCTGTGAGAAGAGAAGCGGCTCGCGATCAGAGTTCGATCTGGCCCGAGCTATCCGTTCCGCAGATGCCCTACTCTCTCAAGTCCCGTGGTGGAAACGCTTCCGATCGCCGCGTCGATCGAAGAAAAGCGACTCGCGAACCGTCCGATCGCCAGCCAGGAGCGGGGAGCCGGCGAAGAGGAAAGCGTCGGGGGAGGAAGAACCGATGACGGAATCAAAGTCCTCCTTTCGCGATCGGAGTCTGTCCGAGATCGAACGCAAGTCGGAACAACTTCTTGCCCTGTGGCAGCCCGGATGCCTGGAAAACTCGCAGCCAGTCGATCTCCCGGGGACGCTCGACGAGTTCCTCTGGGATCAATATGAGTTTCGCCTAGCAGTCGAGGATCGTGTTCCCGCCCCCTATCGGGCACTCACCGACTTCCGAACGAGAACGCTACACCTGTCCGCGCGAGACTACGCTGGGTGCAAGAACGATCGACGCGCGTGTCGCTTCGTCGTCGCCCACGAGCTCGGACATATCGCGCTTCATGAGAACGAGGCGCGCTCGGGGTCGCTCGCGTTGCGACGTGCCGAAGCATTGAAGACCGGGGCCGAAGACGATGAATGGATGGACCCCGAGTGGCAGGCGGATGGTTTTGCGAGTGCGGTCTTGATGCCGCGGAATCCGCTCCTGAGTCTCGTGCCTGCCGACATAGGTAAGGCCGGCGAGAGGATTCCGACGAAGAAGATCGCTGAGACGTTCTGCGTCCCGGAGAGCATCGTAACGCCGAGAGTCGAAGACTGCCGAAACATCTCTGTGCTGGAAGACTCATGGACGAGCGTCGCTGGACGGCGACGAGGTCAGGTCACGCATCGATATGCAGGCGAGCCCGTCGAGCGGTTTAGACGCCGCCACTACGAGGCGGTGCTTCGCAGGGAGCTGCGGGACCCTCCGGTCTGGCCAGTCAACCACGTCGAACGATGACACCGACGCCCGCTCTTGATCGATGACCTCGACGCCCTCCTTCGCAAACGCAAGGAGTTCCCAGATTGATCGTTATGAGCTGCTCGTCGACCTCGCCACAGTCCGGACACTAGATCCGATCTCGCGGTCTCGGCCATGCCGTAGCGGCTGAGGACCTCGTGCCGAGGTTGGCGAAGCGCCCGCTCAACGCACGTCACTCTCGGGATCATTCGCGACATCGAGCGCCTCCGCCAAAAAGGGCTTGACCGCATCGATCAGTCTGCGAGCCGAGTAGGCGAGGCCCTCCATGCCCTCCTTGCTGGGGGCTAGGCGGTCACCGATCGCAACCTTGGGAGCCACGACCTTCGTTCTCTTCGTCATGAGGTCGCTCGAATCCTGACCACGCCAGTCGAGTTCCTCGCCGAAAGCCGTCTCGATCTCCATGCGGTGCTTGGAAAGCGCAACGAGGAGCTTCGCGTTCAACGTCGGGTCGTCGTCGTCGAACTGAACTTCGGCGTAGGCGTCCGAAGTGGTGACCCAAACCTGAATCATCGCGGGGACACCATTCGTGATTCTCCGCTTGATATAGACGGCTCGAGAGCCTGCCTGGGGCAGCGTGATGTCGTGCAAGACCTCACGTCCGATCGGCAGCCAGCTGTCCCAGAACTGGCGGGCCTGTTCGCGAGTTGCCGCATTCGCCGAGGAGCGCTTTCCAGACGAGCGTGACGAGTCGACGTCCGGGCGAAGCCACGTGCGACCGAGAAGGCCGCCGGCGAAAGGCTGGAAGAGAACTGCGTTGACTGGCACTCCGAATGACTCAGCCAGGAAGTCGATCATCCGCTCGGTTGAGTCGTCGAGCTGTGCGGCCACGATCACCATTCGAGGTACGTCCGCAATCGCCTCAAGCTGCTCGCCGAAGTGCTTCTCGAAGTCCTCAGCTAGATCCGGCGATTCGATCCCTCTCTTATTCTGATACCTGACATAGATCGACTCCACGTCATCAAATGACAGAGCGCCAACCCATGCCGCGTAGTCGATCGCCTGGGCGAGCACCTCGCGCGGCGTACGGCTGCGTTTGTTCTCGACAACCACGAGCCGGCCATCGCCGTCGATCGCCAGCAGGTCCAATGGCCCGGATGCAGTTTGGGTTTGCCGACCGATGATGAGCACGTCCATCCCGAGAAGCTCGGGTGCGGACTCGACGGCGGATTCGATCTGGTCCTCGGACGCAAGTGTCTCCTCAGAGACTGATGTCGCAGAACCGTCAGGGCTTAGCCGCCACAGTGACATCCGTGTCGCCAACAGTTCTTCCTCCCCGCAGCGGTCCCGCGCGTCTCAGCACGTCCTTTCGAGTTCTCCCGCTCGATCCCGTTCCGTCGACGCGTGCGCCAGGCGGAACCGCCCGATCACTCAAACCC
>JANQPS010000937.1 GCA_028285365.1 Thermoanaerobaculia bacterium
GACATCGGCGCGGTCGAGTTCGGAGTGGTTCCTCGGTAGTTCCACCATCTCGTTGTACCTCAGAGAGCCAGGTTCACAGCTCCAAGACCAACCCCGGCCCACCAACCTGATCCACTGCTGCTTCAACCGCTCGGCAAACGGCGGGTCGTCGAGCACCGACCCCAGGTCCCGCTCCTGGCCTCGGATCGCTGATGTTTGCGTTCAATACTCCGGTCCGGATCGAGTCAACGCTAGCGCACTTGTCCTGCATTGAGCTCCAGGTCGCTAGAAGGTCCGCAGCGCGAGACGATCGACGGCGTCAGACCTTGGTCGCTACTAGTCCCGCGAGCCCGCTCTAGAACGGAGAGTCGTCGGACCGTTCGGCTTCCACGGTCTCGACCGAAGCCTGCATAACGCCGATTGCTCTCTCCGTCTTCTCAAAGAGCTCGTCGAACGTCACGATCCTGACGTCACGTATTTGTGAGCGAAAGAGCTCAAAGCTCCGGCGCTCCTCATCGCCCAGATTCTTGGCCGAACCGATTATGACGGCGCAGCTCGGTTCGAACGCTTCGAAGAGCTGCCCTTGGTCTCCGGAGAGGTGGTGGTACTCCTTCAGAAGGCGATCCCGATAGCTCAGCACCTGCACGATTGCGCCAGCCAGCTCGGTGGAAGGAGTCCAAACGCCAGCCCGGTAACTTTGTCCCAGTACTGAAGTGCTAGGGGTCTTGATCTCGATCAGGGCCGCGTTCTGCGTCAGCCCGTTCTTCACGAGGAAATCGACAACGCCGCCACCGGTGTTCATTACAGACTTGCCGCCCACGTAGGCCTTGTCTTTGACGACAGTAACTGGCCATGAGTAGACCTGTTCGAGAACGAACGAATGATCGGCCAGCGCCTTCTGCCAGAACTCTTCGTCCTTTTCTCCGAACCGGTCTCGCCAGTACTGCAAAGCGTTCGCGAGTGAATTAATCCCCGAACCGACTCTGAGAGCGCGCAACTCGCCTTGCTCAAGTCGTTCAAGTAGCTCCACAAGCCGACCGAAATCCTTTGCAGCCGAGGCCCACGCTAGGAGGCGTCGCAGGACATCCTCGCCTACAGCAGAGTGCGCGTCCAGGAATGTGGCGAGGTCCGCGTGACTCATGCTCGAGAGGCCTTGGAGACTGTCTGCAATCTGGACGAACTGGACTTCGCCCTGAGGAACACCTTGCTCAGCATGAAGGCGGTAGAGCCCGTTCAGCTGTTGGACTAGAGGCAGCAGCTCACCGGACTTCACCTCGAGGCGATATCCCTCTCCCTTCTTCAGCGAGCTGAAGGGAATGGTGTCGAAGTCGGTCCATTGTTCATTGGGGCCCTTCCGCTGATACATGAAGGTGCCCTTGACAGCCGCAGCTGGATCGTGTCGATTGTCGACCAACATCGGGCGAAAGATCAGTCTGGTCGTGGTCGTCGTCCGGAGCACCATGTCGGAGCACTCGGCTGAGGAAGAAGAAGTCGATTTCACCTTCATGTGGCTTGTGTCCATGTGGCTCTAGTGCCTGAACTCCATCTTCGCTCTAATGCCATGCCTACAGCCCCCAATCTCGCTCGTAAGCGGCCAGCCAGTTCTTCCGCTCCTCGTAGTCAGGCATCACTTGACCAACGAGCCCCCAGAAGGCTGGCGAGTGGTTGCGATGAGCGAGGTGACAGACCTCGTGGGCCATCACGTACTCGAGCACCACTTTCGGTAGCTCGATCAGGTCGGGATTGAGCCGAACGACGCCGTCCTTGCCGCACGAAGCCCACATGCGCTTCATCGGCGCCACCATGACGCCGCAGGCGTCGAGGCCCACGCGCTCCGAATATTGGCGAACCATGGACTGCGCGTCGCCTAGAAGCTGCTCGTCCATCCAGACCCGCAGCAGCTTCCGCGTGGCGCTCGCGCGTTCCTCACGTTTCATTCCTCGCGGCAGCGTGACGTAGAAGCGGGAGCGGTACTCCACCTCCCCGAGCTTCCGACGACCTGCCGCGACCTCAAGCGTGAGCCAACGGCCGCGGTATCGCACCTTCGAACCCGCAAGGTAGCTCGGCGCGCGGTCTGAGCAAGAGCCGACCTCACGTGTCTTCTCGTACACCCAGCGTCGCTTCGCGCGCATGAGTTGATGGGCTTTCGTCGTGGATTGGCCCTCGGGAAGAACAACCTCGACGTGGCTAGGCTGGACCACGATCCGCTTGTGCGTTGCGCGCTTGCTGCGGCGAACGAGGTACGGAATGACCACAGTGCCGACTTCAAGAACCCCGTGGAGCTCACTCTGGAGTCTTCGCGAAGTGTTGTTTCGCATACTCTGCTACCGCCTTCACCATGGAATCGTAGACCTCGCGCGCGTACCCCAGCGCCTTCATCGTCAGCCGCGCGCTCTTCCTAAGCTTCTTCTGCTCGTCGGTCTTGAGGTGCCAGTTGATCGGCGCTTCTCGATAGATGTCCGTTAGCGCCATCGCTGCGTCACGAAGCCGGAGGTCCTCTTCTGAAAGATCCGCTGTCGCTTCGTCGCCGGTCTTGCGCGGGCGCAGGTCAGCCTTCTCGATATCGGCGAGCGTCGCACGCAGCTCGTCAGCGTTCTTCTCAACGACTCCAAGCATCACCACGAGCGCACTGCGCCAGAGTCGTTCATCCACCTCGGGAGCGGCATGCGCTTGGTCGTGGCGAATACCTACGACGTCGCGCAGGGCGTTGTCGTATGAGGAGCGGTTGGGCCAAACCTCAGTCCCTTCAAACTCGTCGTTCGTCAGGTCGTTCTCGTAAGCGATGCGGCCCGTTCTTGAGAACGACTGGATGATCGAGGCGAGACTCGTACGCTTGTTGACGATGTCCTCGGCGAGCTTCGGCTCGAGATAGCCGAGCACCTTCAGAAGGAGAGGTTCAACGCCGAACAAGACCATCATTCGCCATGGCGAAGCGTCGTCGCCGGCAGAGCCCAAGCGGACCAGGCGGTTGGGGGCACGCACCACGTGCTTCGGAAGCGCCAAGTATCGCTTGCCGCCGTTCTCGTTCCCCTTCAGCGCCTCGGGCAGCGGTGCGGCGGCGATTTCCTCGAGCAGCTCAACCACGCCACGCGCGACGGATTCCTCGCCGTTGCCCAGCTTAAACGCCTGCTCGGGGTCGAGGCTCCGCTCGTGCTTCCAGCTCTTCATCGAGGTCACGAGATCGGAGAGAGCCTTCTCGGAGAAGCGAAGGCCGTCGGTTTGCTTCTCTACTTTCGGCGTGTCGGAGCGAAGAACCGCATAGATGCCGTACGTCTCCTCGTCGAGGCCAAGCTCCTCGTACTCGACCTCCTTGTGGAGGAGATCGATCGCCACCTCATACTGCTGCTCATAGAGCTCGGCGGCAGTCTTCTGCTTCTTCTGAAACTGGTCGATGAGCTGCTGGATCCGTTCCGAGAGCGACGTGTACTGTGCCGGGTTCGATGCGGCCTTCTGCACCAGCGTCTTCTTGAGCGCCGACGCCTTCTTGAGCGCAGCGGTCTGGATGTCTGACTCGTCCGGTTCCTCGATGAGCCCACGCCAGTAGTCCGGGTCGCTGATCGAGGGCAGCGTGAGAAGTGTCTCTAGGCCTGTGACCTTGAGGTGCTCCTTCAGCATCCCTCGGATCTTCTCGCTGTGCGCCTTGAAGTCGATCTCGGCTTCCTGCTCGAATTGCAGGCGGCCGTAGGCGATCACGGACGCGATGTACTGGGCGTCCTTGGTGTCCTTTGTGTAGATGAGCCGCACCGGGTTTGAACCCACAGCGGCCAGCGCCTTTAGGAACTCGCTCGCCGCCGTCCGGAACTCGTACCAGACGTCCTCCGTGCCGATGGCGGCGACGCCCTTCTTCGCCACTTCTTCGGGATCACCAGTCCGGTCCGCGGTGGAGATGAAGGCCATCGCCGTCTTGTGCCTGGTCTTCAACCGCCCGACCAGCTCGGAGTCCTCGGCCATTGCTCCCTCGACGTCCTCGGGCTTGTAGGACGAGAGCGAGTCCTTCAGGTCGCGCGTGACACCGACGTAGTCGACGATGACGCCGTGGTCCTTCGCGGAGCCGTACCGGCGGTTTGTCCGCGCGATGGCCTGCAGCAGGTTGTGCTGGGTGAGCGCGCTGTCGAGGTACATGGCCTGCTCAATCGGTGCGTCGAAGCCGGTAAGCAGCTTGTTGCAGACGATGAGGAAACTGAGCGGGTCATCTGGGTCCTTGAACTTGCGAATAGCTTCCTTCTCGGCGACCTCGTCGAGGTAGTACTTGCTCAGGTCCTCGTTCCCGGGCTTGAGGTCCTCTTTGCCTCCCGGCGAGTACACACAGACGCTGCGGCCGTCGGCCTGCGCACGCGCGCGCTCTTCGCTCAGGCCCTCAGCCATGAGCTCGGCTGCTATGACGTCGTCGAGGCAGCGCTTGTAGATCGTGCATGCCTTGCGGTCGACCGCCACGATCTGCGCCTTCATTTTGTCGGGCGCGACGTTGAGCTTGAAGTGGGTCCAGATGTCGTACGTGATGAGCGCGATGCGCGGCTCGAACCGGGAGAGGTCCCCACGGGTGACGCCGCGGGCCTTGAGAACTTCGCGAACCTCATCCGGAAGCGTGGCGAACTCCTGGTCGAAGAGCACGTCGAGCTTTGCCGCGTCGAGGTCCCACAGCGGCATGCGGCTCGTGTAGCAGATGGGCACAGTGGCGCCGTCCCTCACCGCGTCTTCGATGCCGTAGCGATCGAGGTAGTCCTCGCCCTCAGCACCGAAGTTCGCGCGGGTGTCGAGGTCATTTGTCTTGACCGGCGTGCCCGTGAACCCGAACATTCGCGCGTCGGGGAAGGACGTCCTGAGATAGGCGCCGAGGTCCTTTTCCTGCGTGCGATGGGCCTCATCAACGAGGATGATCCAGTCGCCGCTCTGCGCGATGGGCTCGGTCGAGCCGTAGGCCTTGAAGATGGTGGAGAGCACCACCTTTCCGCTTGGCGTTCCCGCAATCTGGGCTTGTAGATCCGGGATCGATCCAGCGTGGACTGGGTTGGGAATCCCGCAGTCTTGAAAGGTCTTGGTGATTTGGGCGTCGAGGTCCTTCCGGTCGGTGACGATCAAGATGTTGGGGTTGCCGATAGTCTCCGACTCCACGCCGCGATGAAACTTCAGTTTCAGCGTCGTGAAGACCATGGTCAGCGACTTGCCGGACCCCTGTGTGTGCCAGATGAGTCCTCGCTTGTGATCCTCGTGGCCGACGCGTTGGACGATCTTGTTGACCGCGCGGAACTGCTGGTAGCGGCACATCTTCTTGGTGGTCGTGCCGCTGTTTGCGTCCTTCTCGAACACCACGAAGTGCGCCAAGAGATCGATGAGCCGCCTCTTCTCTAGGAGGCTCCAGAGCCCTTGGCGCATCGGTTCGCTCTCGAACTCCGAGGCCTTCCTCGGCCACGGGTCACGCCACGTGGCCCAAAACTCCTTGGGGCATCTGGTCGGCCCGTAGCGAAGCGCGAGCCCGTTTGTGGCGATGTTGAAGAGGTTCGGCTGGAACAGCCGAGGTAGCTCCGACTCGTAGACGGCGATGTCGTCGATCGCGTCGAAGACGTCTTGCTTTCCGATAGCGGACTTGGCCTCGATGACGACGAGGGGGATGCCATTAACGTAGATGGCGACATCGCAGATGCGGTGGCTGTGGCCGTGCACGGTCAGCTGGTTGGTGACGACGAAGTCGTTCGCCAGCGGGTCGTCGAGGTCGATGATCTTGATGGGGCGGTGTTGTTTCTCGCCCGCAAGCTGCTTGCTGTACTCACCGCGGAGCAGTCGCAGCCACTTCTCGTTGTCGGAGACAGCCTCCAGCTCGGACGCCATCGAGCGCGCGGCGGACTCAGGAATGTCGTTGAGTTTCACCAGCGCTGCCACCAGTCGATCGCGGAGGATGACGCGGTTCTCCTTGCCCCCGCGGAGCTGGAGCACCTGGCCGGCGGACAACCGCGTGTAGCTGAGGTCTTTCTCGAGGTAGTCGAGCAGTGGCCTCTCTACCAAGGTGTGCTCGTTGGGCGTGGTCATTCGGTTGATTCCTTGCCGTCCGTGGCTTCAACCGTAGACGATCGAGCTGCGCGGTTGCTGACACTTCGGCGCGTGGCAGCGAAGCGCTTCTGCTGCTCGTTCTTGCTAGGCGTTCCTTCGCCTCGAAAGCAGCAATGGAGCGATTCGAGGTCTCGCTCAAGCTGTCGCCCGGCGCACTTGTGCCGCTTGGTGTCGCCGAAGACGAGGTACTCGAAGACCCGGGATCCTCTCTTCCCTGTCACCCTAGCCAGGTAGGCGAGGTAGCGCGCGTGCCCCTCTTCTGAAGAGACCCAAGTGATGTAGGGAGAGAGGAGGATCGGCGACGTCTCTTCCGAGCACGCGTAGACGTCGCGGTCAGGATGTGTCCGCCCCTTCACCCGAAGTCGATCGGCATCACCAAGGTACCAGTACTCGTGGGCCTTCTTCTCGGTAACCAGCCCGCGGTAGGGCCAGATTTCGATCGGCTCAGCCGCTTCATTGAGCCCATCCTCCTCGTCCTGGAGCTCAGAGGCGTCGCGCTCGTAGGAGAACAAGGTGAGGTCTTTGAGCAACTCCAAGTGATCAAGCACCTTCTCGCGAAACATGCGCTCGTATTCGTCCACGAGGGCCATAGCCCTGGCGTCGTTCATCGGCTCCATATGCGAGCTGTCGTTACGCTGTCCACGCATCAGATCGACATCTTTCACAGCTTGGGGGGGCGAACCGATGTCCGACGACGTCCGTACTTTGTTGCGCAAACGGGAAAGCGTCGGCACGTCCACGTCCCTGTCGATCAGAGCGTCGAGAATGATCTTTACCGTCCTGAGATTCCAAAAGCCTTTGAGATCGTCGCCGGGAGTAAGCGGACAACTGGAGGCATCTACCTCGTAGTGCCGGGCCTCACACAGTGCGAGCGAAGTAAACAAGATTGCGGTGGCTTCCCAACTCGACTGGAGCCACGCAAGTTTTCGCTCTGGCCTGTGATTCGCGAGGAATCGGCCAAAGCGAAGCGCAATGGGCGACGGGAACTCAGCGGTGATCAGCTCGTCTTGTTCGCGCCAGCGTTGTGCGCGCCATCGGCGCCGAGCCTCTTCATATC
>JANQPS010000949.1 GCA_028285365.1 Thermoanaerobaculia bacterium
GAGCACGGCCCAGGGGTAACACGAACACAATGTGCAGCAGACGACGTTGTGCACGGTGTCGGTGTTCTCCTTGACGACCAACCGTTCCATCTGAACACCCTCGAAGCCCATCTCGGTGACGGTGGCGGTGCCGTCTTCGAGCAGTTGTTCCTTGAAGGTCTCGTCGACCCAGGCCCTTGCGACCACTCGAGCTCCGTTGAGCGGGCCGATGTCCTGCGAGTACCGCTCGACGAGCTGATCGATCGCCTCGGAGGTGAGGTAGCCCTTCTCGACCAGTAGCTGTTCGAGAGCCTCGGCTCTCAGCGCTGGGCTCTCCGGGTCGTGATGGTGGTCATGCTGGTGCTCGTGATCGCGGCCGTGAGGGCCTCGGCCATCTGTATCTTCGTCTCGACTCATCAGGGGCTGACTCCTTCCGCCTCCAGGCTCGTCTGGCTGGCCGCTGGCAGTAGATACGACTCGAACAGGTCGAGAGAGACCGTGACGCCTTCCTCCGCGTCCGGTCCCCAGAGCTGTTTGCCGTCGAAGCCAATCGAGTACACGTACTGTGGGTTCTCGCCCTGGTCATGAGCGTTGGTGTCCGGAAAGACGTACGCCGGATGGACCTGGAGGATCGTGCCTACCTGGTCGCGGGCGTAGCGCGGCAGCCGCGTGTGGCCGCTCGGTTGCCGGTTGTGGGTACGGACGAGGTCGCCCGTCGCGAACCGAGGGGTCTGGTCGACCTCACGCCTGACCGAGCGCTCCGTCGGCGGGGTGAGCTGGCGGGGCTCGGCAGTCGGCGAAATGTTCGCTTCGTCGAGGAGGATCTCGAGGCCGGCGAGCCAGCGCCCGTAGTAGCCGTTGGCGAGGTAGTCGACTACCGGAACACGCTCGATCGCATGGCGAAAGCGGTCGACGTTGCACAAACCGGCACCCATCATCAGGCTGACGAGGGCAAACGTCTTGCCCTCCCATTCGGCGGAGAAGCGAAACGGTCGAGGGTCGTGGTCGATCGCGCCGAAGCCGTGCATTCCCCCCATGTCGTGGATGCCGTCCATGGGCTCAGTGTAGTTCACTGAGACGGCGTCGCTTCGGCGACAGTCACGCGATAAACACACGATAGACAGACGAGAGACACACGATAGCCACACGATAGCCACACCATGGAGTCACGACGAGAGGCATCGATGTGCGCATCGACTGAAGGGAGATTGGCCTCGCCGACGTCTATGACGTTTGATGATGGCCAAAGTTCTTTCCGCGACTCCCTGGGGGATCGAAGCGCGACCCGTCGAGGTCGAGGTCGATGTCCAGAACGGTATTCCGAAGACCAGCATCGTCGGACTCCCCGATGTGGCGATCAAGGAGAGTCGGGAGCGAGTGCGCTCGGCAATCCGCAACAGCGGTTTCAGGCTCGAGCCGGTGGTCACGGTGATCAACCTCGCTCCGGCGGACCTGCCGAAGGAGGGCAACCACCTCGACCTGGCAATCGCCCTGGCACTCCTTGCAGCTCACAAGAAGGTCGATCGCCGTCGACTCCGGGGTCGGCTCGTCTGTGGCGAGCTCGGCCTGGAGGGAGACGTCAGGCCGGTGCGGGCAGCGTTGGCGATTGCCGCCTTGGCGCGTGATCGC
>JANQPS010000962.1 GCA_028285365.1 Thermoanaerobaculia bacterium
CCAACTCCTGGCTACGAGATCCTGCACAGCTACCAGACAGCCAACGAGGTGGGCGGCGACTACTACGACTTCCAGCTCATCGACGAGAAGCGGCTCGCCATCATGGTCGGAGACGCCAGCGGGCACGGAATCGCAGCTGGGCTGCTCATGGCCATCGCCAACGCGACCCTCAAGCTCGCCATCGAGCTGGACCCTCGACCCGAGGGTGTCCTACGACTGCTCAACACCGCGCTCTTCAGGACCGGCGACCGCCGTTCGTTCATGAGCCTGTTCTACGGCGTCCTCGATCTGGAGAGCGGCGTGGTGGAGTACGCATCTGCCGGGCACCCGTTCCCGCTGCTCCGGCGCCAGGACGGCGAGATCGACGAGCTCGGACGCGGCGGATTCCCGCTCGGAGTCCGACCGGAGATCATCGTCGAGACCGAGGTAGCCCGTCTCGATCCCGGCGATCTGCTCGTCCTCTACAGCGACGGTCTACCAGAAGCCAACAGCCCGCAGGATCACTCCTTCGGCTATGCGCGACTGGACCTGCTGATCAGAGGCGCAGCCACTCCCAATCTGGCCCAGCGCCGGATTCTCGACGGACTTCGAGATCACCTCGGCGATCGCGAGATCCAAGACGACTTCAGCCTCGTGATCGTCGGGCGGCGAGCACCACTGCCACCCGTGCCCAGGCCTCCCGAAACCGTCAACTGATCGGCGCTCACACCTCGAGACCAACTTCGCGCATGAGAGCGAGGGCGTTGCTCCGAGCGACGACGCCGTGGTGCAGACGGTAGTCGAAGTGGATCCTGCCGTCTTCCAGATGATCGACGAAGTGGACGTTCTCGAGCTCGCCTTCGGCCTCCTGAGCAATGCTCGCGAGAGCGAGATCGTGAGTCGTCACCAGTCCGATCGACGAAGAGTCGACAAACGCCTTGACGATGGCCTCGGCACCAATTCGTCGATCGTGTGAGTTGGTGCCGTGCAAGATCTCGTCGAGAAGGAACAAGACCGGCAGCGGCTGCTTGGTCAGGTCGAGCAGCAGTCTCAGTCGTTTGATCTCGGCATAAAACTTCGAACTGCCGTCCTGTAGCGAGTCCTGCACCCGCATCGCCGCACCAACCTGGAGCGGAGTGAGCTCCAGACTCTCGGCACGAACGACTCCGCCGGCGAGCGCCAGCACCGCGTTGCAACCGCATGTCCGAAGGTAGGTGCTCTTGCCCGACATGTTCGAGCCGCTGATGATGAGGCCCTGGAGCCCATCCACTCCCAGACCGACGTCATTGCGCACGCAGGTCGAGCTCGGTAGCAGCGGATGGCCCACCGCCCGACCAACCAATCGCGTCGTCCCGTCGACGATCTTCGGGAACGGCTCTTCTGGACGCTCGTAGGAGTACGTCGCCAGCGAGCAGGCAGCCTCGACGTCCCCGATGACTCGGAACCAGGTCTCGATGGACGATCCATAGTCGCCTCGCCAGCGCTCGATCGCAAAAGCCGTCTGTGTGGACCAGAAAACCGTCGCCCCGAGAGGCGCAAAGAAGGCGTTTTTCCTCGACTCGGCGTAGTCGGCGAGCTTGCGCAAGCGGCGGAGCGCAGCACCGGCAGAAACGCCGTGGGTCTCCAGGCGCTGCGTCCGAGCGGCAAGCCAATCACAGTCGAAGCTCCGCCCTTCGACGCAGAGCAGCAGCTGCGACAGGAGCTCGAGGTCGCGATGCGTCTTGTCGACTCCCTCGAGGACCTTCGCAACCTCGTTGCGCACTACCAGGAAGACGAGCGTTCCGATCGAAAAGATGGCGAGCATCAATCGGACGTCGAGACTGCCGGACAACCAGGCGACCAGAGCCCCCACGTTGGCAATGCCCAGGACCAGAAGCACGGCGGGCAACCAGGACCAGCGCGCCAGGGGCCGCGGTGCAGCGCACCAGGAAACCAGTCGCGCTTCATCGAGATCGGAGCGAACGTCGTCACCGAGGGTCGCGAGCAGCTCACGCAGATCGAGCTCTTGACGCAGCTCGCTGACCGCTGCCTGACGGCTCCTGATCTCCTCGGGCTCCGCCGGGCTGAGCAGCCAACTGGCCAGCTCATTCTCCCCTTGGCAAGTTCGGGCGACAGAGATGAGCTCGAAGAGCGAGCCGCGACCAAAAAGATCGAGGTCCGAAGCGTACGGGTGATCGGCGTCTGCGAACGTCTCTCCCGTCTCGCCAGTCCCGACCCACTCGTCGCTCAAGCGGGCCAAACCCCGTTCGTAGTAGGCCACGGCGCGCTCCAGACGCTGGCGGCGCCGCAGACAACCGTCATGGATCACCATCAGCGCCGCAAAGATCACGACCGGCACAACGATCCACCAGGGTGACAACACACGGCTCTGAATGGCGAGCCAAAGCAGCACCAGCCCTGCGCAAGCCACGACCAGCCGGCTGACCGAGACGATGAGCTCACGTTTCGAGATGAGCGCAAGATCCTCGCGACGCCGAGCCAGAAACTCTTCGTAGACTGCAGAAGGTGCGCATTGCGAGCCGTTCACACTCATGGACGTCGATGCTAGTGCAACCGAGACGACATCAGCACCGAGAGGCCTCCATTCACTACACTTCCACTTGCGACACTTCCACTGGCATTCGCCGGTCAGCGACGCTTCGGCGTCGAGTCCGCACGCATCCAGGGCAGGCCATGAGACAATCGAGTCGATCTTGAGCGCCAACTCCAAACCCACGATCTTGTTTCTCACACTCACCCTGACAGCCCTGACCATGGCTGCCTGCAACGCGCGCAACCCAGAAGCTACGTCCCCGAGCACCGCTCTCCAAGCGCCACCGGCACCGGAACACCAGGAGCTGGAACAGGCTCTTCAAGAAGAGCTCGACGCTCTGCGCGAAGCCTTCGGGTTTCCGGGAGCCACGGCAGCGGTCTCGCTACCTGGGGGAACCGTCGCGGCCGCAGCCACCGGTTTTGCAGATGTCGAGCTCGGCGAAGTCATGTCGCCTGAGAGCCGGATGCCCGCCGCGAGCATCGGCAAGACCTTCGTCTCAGCCACCGCCTTGGCGCTCGCTCACCGGGGCCAGCTCGATCTCGACGACAAGCTGTCCAAGTGGCTCGCCGACGAGCCCTGGTTCACCTCGCTCCCCAACGCATCTGTGATCACGTTGCGCCACCTGCTGTCGCACAGCGCCGGTCTAGTCGACCACGTCTACGAGAACGCTTTCCGAGAGGCCATGGCTCGTCTCCGCTACGGCCCGGACGCCAATCCCGACGAGTACATCAAGCCGCGAGAGCTGATCGGCATGGTCCTCGATCGCGAGCCACTCTTCGCGCCTGGCGAAGGGTACTCGTACACCGACACCGGCTACATCATCATGGGCCTCGTCATCGAGAAGGCTTCGGGGGAGACCTTCTATGGCCTGGCACAGGATCTGTTTTTCGAACCTTTCGGACTGACGAGAACGACCCCGGCCGTCAGCCGACAAATCGATGGCCTGGCAGCGGGCTACGAGCACCCCGAGAACACCTTTCAGACCGCCGTCAAGGTCGCCGAGAGAGGCGTCCTCTCCTTCAACCCGAGCGTCGAGTGGACGGGCGGCGGATTCGTCTCCAATCCGCAGGATCTCGTTCGGTGGGCCCGGGCGATCTACTCGGGACGAGCGCTAGCCGAGCCGTATCTCGAGGACCTCATCGAATCTGGGTTCAGAGGCGGTGACACCGACTACGGTCTCGGAGTCTTCGTGAACGAAGGCGCACCCGGGCCTCGTTGGGGACACGGCGGCATCTATCCCGGGTTTCGCTCCAGCATGCGTTACTACCCCGACGTCGATCTCGCAGTTGCGCTCCAGGTCAACCACGGCGCCGCCAACGACATCGCCCTCTGGACGGATCGTCTGGCTGGTCGCCTGGCGACACTTCTCGAGGGTAGCGACTCGGTAAACGAGGGCAACGCCCGTTGAAGGCTCGGCACCGATCGATCACAGGTCATGTCTCGAGATACTCGGCTGCCCCTGTCTGAACGGCATCGTGCCTACTCGGGACCCGACGCGTTTCTCTTGGTCTTGCCGGCGCAGGATCTCCTGAATCGACCATGAAGATCGCTGACGACTTTGTGTTCGGAGTCTCTACGAGCGCCTATCAGATAGAAGGTAGCGCCATGTCGGGAGGGCGCGGCACCAGCATCTGGGACCGATTCTGCCGCCTCGACGGCGCCGTCCGAAACGGCGACACCGGCGACGTCGCTTGCGATCACTACCGACGCTACGAGACCGATCTGGATCTCCTCGTCCAACTCGGAGTGGGTGCCTATCGCTTCTCCGTGGCCTGGCCCCGGGTGCTGCCGACCGGGCGAGGCCAGCTCAACACGGTCGGGCTCGACTTCTACGATCGGCTCGTCGACGAGCTCCTCGAGCGCCATATCCAGCCGTGGCTCTGCCTGTACCACTGGGACCTGCCTCAGGATCTCCAGGATCTCGGCGGTTGGCGCAACCGGGACATCATTCATTGGTTCACTGACTACGCCGGGAAGGTCAGCGCTCGCCTTGGCGACCGATGTCGTCACATTGCCTTGTTCAACGAGCCCAACATCGCCGCGATCCTCGGCTACTCCATCGGAATTCATGCACCGGGAATCCGCGATCGGCGCCAGAGTGCCGCGGCACTCCATCACTTCAACCTCGCAACCACGATGGCGGCAGCCGCCCTGCGCACGCTACGGCCAGAAACCGAGATCGGGACGATTCTGGCTCTCAACGACGTTCAGCCTGCGCGAGACGAGCCCGAAGATCTTCAGGCTGCCCAGCGAGTTCGCGACTACTGGTACGACAGCGTCCTCGATCCGATCCTCGGGCGGGGCTATCCGTCCTCACTCGAGACCGAGGTCGAGCCTTTCATCGCCGACGACGACCTGGTCGCACTCTCGACCACCGACCTGGCCTTTCTCGGGGTCAACTACTACACGACCGAACGGGCCAAAAACGCACCGGAACGCCACCCCATGCAGGCTCGACGAACGCGACCCCGTGCTGACGAGGAGACCACCGCGATGGGTTGGCGGGTCCAACCGGAAGGGCTACGCAACGTGCTCTCGAGAGTCTCGGAGAAAGCCCCGGAGCTGGGACTGTTCGTCACCGAGAATGGCGCGGCCTACTCGGACAGCGTCATGCGCGGCGCCATCCACGATCGCGAACGCATTCACTTTCTCAGACGACACGTCGCCGCAGCCCTGGAGGCGAAAGATCGAGGGGTCGATCTGCGCGGCTACTTCGCCTGGACGCTGCTCGACAACTTCGAGTGGGCCGAGGGCTACTCGAAACGATTCGGGCTCGTGCACGTCGATCTGGTGACTCAGAAGAGGACGCCCAAGAGCTCTTTTCAGTGGTACCGGGAGCTGATCGAACACCGCGAGCTCGACATCTGAAGACGGGGCAAGCGGGCGGGCCCTACTCGATACCCAGCAGCGGTCCTCCAAGAGTGAGGACGAGGACCACGATCAGGACGAGGGCAACCAGGTTCATCCATAGCCCGGCCCGGACCATCTGCGGGATCGTGATCTCTCCCGAACCGAAAACGATGGCATTGGGCGGTGTCGCCACGGGCATCATGAAGGCACAGCTGGCAGCCAGTGTGGCGGGGATTACGAACTTGAGAGGGTCGATCTCCATCGCCTGAGCCGCCGCGGCGACGATGGGGAGGAACGTCGCCGTCGTGGCCGCGTTGCTGGTCATTTCGGTCAGGAGGATCACCGCCCCCGTCACGAGCACGATCAGGACGATCTCCGGGAGGAAGCTGACGCTGGCAATCTGACCACCGACGAAGCGGTCCACCCCGGACGACGCAACGCTCGAGGCCAGGCTGAGACCACCGCCAAACAGCAGCAGAATCCCCCAAGGCAGCTTGAGAGCGGTCTCCCAGTCGAGCAGAAACTCTCCGCTCCGCCAATCGGCTGGCCACGCGAACAGTACGGCTGCGGCCAACATGGCGATTCCGGCGTCGCTCAGTCCAGCAAAAGGCTCGGCCCCTCCGAACTGCAACCCGACCAGCCGACTCCGCAGGATCCAGAGGGTGGCGGTCACCAGGAACACGACCGCCACGGCTCGCTCGGCCTTCGAAGGCGCTCCGCAGAGCTCCAGCTCTTCACGAATCAAGGCGCGACCACCGGGGATCGCTTCGAAACGAATCGGATAGACGAAGCGCACCAGAAGCCACCACACGAGCGGCAGGAGAACCATCGCAAACGGAAGACCAAAAGGCAGCCAGTCGGAGAAGCTGATCTCCCGCGCGTAGTTGTCGCTCATGAAACCCGCCATGAAGGCGTTGGGCGGGGTCCCGATGAGGGTGGCCGTCCCGCCGATCGATGAGCCGTACGCGATCCCCAGGAGCAGACAGATCGCAAACGTGAAACCACCCAACTCGTCGGGCACGGCCGCCTTTGCGCTCGAGTCGTTCTCAGCTCGAGGATCAGCCAGACGGCCGCGTACCAGCTCCACGACACTCAAGGCGATGGGCAGCATCATCACTGTCGTCGCCGTGTTCGAGATCCACATGCTGAGAACTCCGCTCGCCATCATGAAGCCAAGAACGACCCGTCGCGGAGAGTCGCCGACGATCTGGATGATGTGGAGTGCGAGCCGTCGGTGGAGACCGCAGCGCTGCATCGCGAGCGCGATCATGAAGCCGCCCATGAAGAGAAAGATCATCTCGTGGGCATAAGGAGCCGCCGCCTGACGAATGGTGATCTCGCCCCCCGAGAACAGTGGCACGAGCGCCAGAGGCAGGAGGGCGGTCGCCGCGATCGGAAGTGCCTCCGTGAGCCACAGGATGGCCATCAAGGTCGCGATCGCCGCAACGACCCGGCCGGTGGGCTCGAGCTCCGACCCGCCGAGCAGACTCCACACGAGGAGGGCGAGGAGAGGAGCGCCGATGAGGCCGTAGCGTTTCGCCACGGACGCTCGCCCGGTACCAGGCGAGCTCGTGGTTTCGGTCGACGGGTCCTTCATGGCGCAAGCCTAGCGGCGGTCACGGGGCGAAGCGAGGGGCTCCCGGTCTGAGACTTCGTTCCGGCGGACGAAAGAAAGGTGGTCGTCAACGACGGTCATGACACGTCGACTCGAAACAGCTCTCTCGGGGTCCTTCCTGCGTGCCGAAGAAACGCCACGCTGCGATCGACTACTGGCGACCGGCACTTCGTCAGGATGACTAGGAACCGGACCACATCGGACGCTTCATCCTTGAACTCTCTTCCGAACTTCGGTGGCAGACTCCTGAGCCACACGCAAGACGACCGGCCATTCCGCAGACGACCTGGTTGGAAGTCTTCCCGTAGCAACGCGCCAGCGTTGCCGTTCCCCGTAGTTTGCCCTTGGCAAACTACCAAGCAACGCGCCAGCGTTGCCCAGAACTCTGTGCAATCTGCTCAACCGCGCCGACCGCAGTAGGCTCCGCGATTCTCCTCACAGTTGTCCGCAAACTTCTCCACAGCTCTTGTGGAAAAGAGCCAACGCCCGACTCGACTGCTGCGACCGGTCGCGGTAGCGTCTCGCGATGGGCGACATCGTCGAGCTCGAGACAGAGCGACTCCGTCTACGACGGTGGCAAGAGCCAGACCTGGCACCGTTCATCGAGCTCAACGCCGACCGCGCGGTCATGGAGCACTTTCCTTCAGTGCTCGACGCAACCGAAGTCGAGCTCATGCTGGGACGCATCCAAGCGCACTTCGATCGGCACGGCTTCGGGCTCTGGGCGACGGAGGTCCTCGAGACTGGCTGCTTCATCGGTTTCGTCGGGCTGGCCGTTCCAACGTGGTCCGCCTCATTCACACCGTGCGTGGAGATCGGTTGGAGGCTCGCGCGCGAAGCCTGGGGCAATGGCTACGCGCCGGAAGCGGCCCGTGCCTGCCTCACATTCGGCTACGAGGAGCTGGGGCTCGACGAGATCCTCTCGTTCACCGTCCCCGGCAACCGCAAGTCGCGCCGCGTGATGGAGAAAATCGGTATGGCGCACTCCCCGGCAGACGACTTCGAACACCCTCTGATCGAACCGGGTCACCCTCTCAGGCGACACGTCGTCTACCGGCTCCTGAAGAATGACTGGCGGCTCGAAACCAGCTGAGCCGACTGGCGGTCGGGCGGTCTCAGAAGCTCGTCGAGACCAGCGACCCGATCTCTTCGCCACACACGACGCGGCGGATGTTGCCGGCGGTCAGCAGGTCGAAGATCACGATCGGTATCTGGTTGTCACGGCACAGACTGATGGCGGCCGTGTCCATCACCCGGAGGTCTCTCTCGAGGACCTGCTGATAAGTGACTTTCGGCAAACGCTGAGCGTCGGGATCTTTCTTGGGATCCGCAGTGTAGATGCCGTCCACCTGCGTGGCCTTGAGCAACACTTCGGCATGGATCTCGTTGGCCCGCAAGGCCGCGGCGCTGTCGGTCGTGAAGTATGGATTGCCCGTGCCGGCCGCGAAGATCACGACGCGCTTCTTCTCCAGGTGTCGGATGGCGCGGCGCCGAATGAACGGTTCAGCAACTTGACGGATGTCGATGGCGGTCTGCACCCGGGTCGTGACCCCTTCCTTCTCCAACGCATCCTGCAGGGCCAGACTGTTGATGACCGTCGCGAGCATTCCCATGTGGTCGCCGGTCACCCGGTCGATACCTCGCGCGCTCGCCGCTACGCCTCGAATGATGTTTCCACCACCGATGACGATCGCAGTCTCGACTCCGAGCTCGACGATCTCGCGAATCTGTCCGGCGATACGCACGACGACGTCTTCGTCGATGCCGAACTCCTGGGTTCCCATCAGGGCTTCCCCGGACAGCTTCAGCATTACGCGGTCGTAGGCCCGCTTCATGAGTCTTCCCCCGCTACCAAGGTCATGGCAGCCACCGCAGCTACCGGATCACACGGATCCCGCGTGCGGTGGCGGCCGACGCCCTGACGTGCGCTCACTCCGAAGCTTCGCCGCCACTACCGAGTTGGAAACGCACGAATCGAGCAATCTGGATGTTCTCGCCGATCTTGGCGATCTTCTCCTTGATCAGATCCTCGACGGTCTTGTCGGGATCCTTGACGAACGATTGCTCGAGTAGAACACACTCGGAGTAGTACTTGCCGATCTTGCCTTCGACGATTCGGTCGACGATGTTCTCGGGCTTGCCTTCTGCCAGCGCTTGCTCACGGAAGATCCGTCGCTCGCGATCGAGGACGTCTTCAGTCACCTCTTCTCGGCGCACGAATCGAGGGTCCGCGGCCGCGACGTGCATGGCGACGTCCTTGACCAGTTCCTGGAAGTCTTCCGTCCTCGCAACGAAGTCGGTCTCACAGTTGACTTCGACGAGCACTCCGATCTTGCCGCCAGCGTGGATGTAGGACTCGATCAGCCCTTCCGCGGTCGCGCGCCCAGACTTCTTCTCGGCTGCAGCCAAACCGCTCGTTCGCAGAGCCTCGACGGCCTTGTCGATATCACCGTCGGCCTCTACGAGGGCTTTCTTGCAGTCCATCATTCCAGCGCCGGTGCGCTCGCGCAGCTCTTTGACCTGTTGCGCTGTGATCGCCATCGCAGACACTCCTGTTGCTCGAGCCCAGGCCACGGCAGGGTCCCGGACTTCGTGAGATTGCTGGCTCGAGGCCGGATTGTGCCGCCGCGCCTGGCCAGATGATTCTTGACGAGCGCCAGCCAGTTGGCCGACGACTCGTATCTGTTCTTTCGTAGCTCGGGTAGCGCTCTCGCGCTCCTATCTCGACAAGCCTTCCCGCGGCGAGGCGCAGGGTGGCAGAGCAGGGTGGCAGAGAGAAACTCTGGGGGACGATTCTAGAGGAGGCGAGACGAGCGCCTCGGACGGCCACGGCAACGTCACCGCCCGCCGTCCTGAGACCAGCTCTCTACTCGGTGCTGCCCGCGTCGCTCTTGGTCTCAGCCGGCGCAGCTTCTGCTTCAGCTACCTCAGCCTCAGCCGGCACTGCCTCAGCAGGTGCCGCCTCGGCAGGTGCCGTCTCGGCTTCTTCTGCGGCGGGAGCATCGTCCGCTGCGGGAGCTGCTGCCGCAGGCGCCGCCTCCGGCTCGCTTGCGGCCGGCTCGGCTGGAGCCGCGTCGCCGCCAGCCAGGGGCTCGACCTTGGCACGGTAGTTGGACTCGCTGCCATAGGCGTCGGCAATCTTCGAAGCGAACAACCGAATGGTGCGAATGGCGTCGTCATTCCCGGGAATCGGGTAGTCGACCAGCTCCGGATCACAGTTGGTGTCGACGATGGCGATGATCGGGATACCGAGCTTGTTGGCTTCGGCGACCGCAATGTGCTCTTTTTTGGGATCGACGACAAAGAGCGCATCGGGGAGCGACTCCATGCCACGGATGCCATCGAGATTGCGAACCAGCTTCTCGCGCTCGCGGTCGAGGCGGAGCCGCTCCTTCTTGATCAACATGCTCTCTTCATCGGCCAGCTTCGCCTCGATCTCGCGCAGTCGCTCGACCGACGTCCGGATGGTCACGAAGTTGGTCAGCATGCCGCCCAGCCACCGATGGGTCACGAAGAACTGGCCACAGCGCTGGGCCTCCTCCGCAATCGCCAACTGTGCTTGACGCTTGGTACCAACAAAAAGGATCTTGCGATTGTGGCGCGCGAGATGCTCGACGAACTCGACGGCCTCGTTGAAGCGAGCCTGGGTGCTCTGCAGATCGATGATGTAGATGCCGTTGCGGCGGCCGAAGATGTACTGACGCATCTTCGGATTCCAACGGCGAGTCTGATGACCGAAGTGGACACCAGCCTCTAGCATCTCTTTCATGGAAACCTGAACCAACGCCAATCCTCCTGGGGTGAGGTGAGTCGTGCGCACGTCCCGAGCCGTGATCGCCCGGGGTTGCGACGAGCCAACCTACCGCTTGCTGAACTGGAAGCGCGCTCGCGCTCCCTTCTGGCCGTACTTCTTTCGTTCTTTCTTGCGATCGTCTCGAGTCAGGAATCCAGCTGACTTGAGTACCGAGCGGCTCTCCGGGTCGGAGCTCACGAGGGCGCGAGCAATGCCGTGCCGAATTGCCCCAGCCTGACCCGACGCACCACCACCCTTGACCGTGACCTGAATGTCCAGAGCGTCGTTCTTCTCGACCAGGTCGAGGGGCTGACGAATGATCATCTTGAGCACGTCGTTGGGAAAGTAGTCGTCGATGCTGCGGCCGTTAACCGTGATGTCGCCGGTGCCGGGTCGGATGAAGACCCGCGCTGCCGACGTCTTACGCCGGCCGGTACCGTAGGCTGTCTCGCTCAAGGCTCTCTCCTGCGCTTCTTGCTTGGACTGAATCGGGATCTGGATCGGCTACTGCTTCGAAGCCCGACCATTCAGGCGGCCGGATCCAGCTGCTGCGGCTTCTGCGCGGCATGAGGATGCTCGCCGCCCGCGTAGACCTTCAGCTTGCGGTACTGAGCCCGACCGAGGCGAGTCTTCGGCAACATGCCCCGAATCGCGAGTTCGATCATGCGCTCAGGACGACGCGCTCTGAGGCGCTCAGCCGTCTCTTCCTTGAGATTTCCGGGTCGTCCGCTGTGCCGGTAGTAGGTCTTCTGTTGTTCTTTGCGGCCCGTCAGCACGGTCTTGTCCGCGTTCACAACGATCACGAAATCGCCGGTGTCCAGGTGACGGGCGTAGGTCGGCTTGTGCTTTCCCATCAGAACCCGAGCCACCGTGGTGCAGAGGCGACCCAGCGGAATTCCATCAGCATCGACCACGAACCAGTCGCGCTCGATCTCCGTAGCTTTGGGGCTGTACGTCTTGTTACTCATCACTCTTGACCGTCACTTCTCGACCAACTCGGCTAGCGTCCTGCTGACGCTCGATGACCTCCGCAGAAACCCGCACGGGTGGCGAGCTCGACGTCCGGTGGCCTGTTGGCCGGCTCAGCTCTATGGGACTGAAGACAAAAACGCGCTCGAAGCCCAATTCGCGGGTCCGAGGACCGCTGGTCCAAGGCCTGGCAGCGCTGCGCGCCTTTCGACTCGACTCGTACGCCTCCGCCACGCGGGCGGAATGAACCCGTAGCTCTGCCGAGCAAAGAACGCAGATTCTAGGGTCGTTCGTCTGCCGGTGTCAACCACCCGCGGGTCTGAATCAAGCCTGGCCAAGGTGGCCCGAGCGACTGGCCGACGTCGATTCGAGCCGGTCGCGCGCCCACAGAACCGCTCTTCGCTGGGCGCTCTTCGCAACCCGTCGAGAGGAGCTCGCCGGCTCAAAAGGGCTCGCGCTACGGGCGACTCGCCGCACGCACACCACCTCGCGACGAAGTCGAGATAGGGTGCCCTCGGAACGTTCGGTGGGCCTCACGGAAACCTGACGGACGACCTCGAAGATTCACCAGCAGCAGACAGTCATCAGGAGCAGACAGTGCCTTTTTATACAGACAGAGTCCTCAACGGCTCGGCCGTCGCCAAAGTCATCCGCAGCGAGGTCGCGGACGGAGTCAAAGAACTCGCCAAGAAGCATCGAGCTCCCCGTCTCGTCGTGCTGCTGGTCGGCGAGGACCCGGCCTCGAAGATTTACGTCGGCAACAAGACCAAAGCGTGCGCCGAAGTCGGCATCGACGGCGAAACGGTGGAGCTGCCGGCGTCCACGCCGCAAGAAGAGCTGCTGGAACGCATCGAATCGCTCAACGAAGACGACTCGGTCGACGGCATCCTGGTGCAGCTCCCCCTGCCGGAGGGACACGATGTCGCTCAGCTGCAGTGGACCGTCTCTCCCGACAAGGACGTGGACGGACTCCACCCGATCAACGCCGGCAAGCTCTGGCAGGACCAGGACTGCTTCGTTCCCTGTACGCCCGCCGGCATCATCGAGATGCTCGAGCGTCGTGAGTTCGAGATGGCCGGGCGCCACGCGGTCGTCGTGGGCCGCAGCGCAATCGTCGGCAAGCCGATGGCCGCGCTGCTACTGCGCCAGAACTGTACGGTCACGGTCTGCCACTCACGCACCAAGAGTCTCGAGGAGACCTGTCGAGAAGCCGACATCCTGGTCGCCGCGGTGGGACAAGTCGGACTGATCGGGCCCAATCACGTCCAAGCAGGAGCCGTGGTCATCGACGTCGGAATGAACCGACTCACTGAGAGACGCCAGATAGACCACTACTATCCCGGCGACGAAAAACGCAGGCGAGCCTTCGAGAAGAAGGGCAGCGTCCTGATCGGCGATGTCGACTTCACCCGCGTGTTGCCCAAAGCGAGCGCGATTACTCCGGTACCCGGCGGCGTCGGTCCACTGACCATCGCCATGCTGATGGTCAACACCCTCGAGTCTGCAAAGCGACGCCTCCAGAGGACCAAGGGTGACTGAAGAACACACAGCGCCGGGCGAGGTGAACGGGCGCAACACGATCCGAGTCGGTTTGACGGGAGGCATTGCAAGCGGCAAGTCAACCGTGGGGCGACTCATGGCCGAGGCGGGGTGCACGGTGACCGACGCTGATCGACTGGTCGCCGAACTCCATCAGAGCGGCGAAGCCGGAAGCCGTCAGGTGGCCGAGCTGTTCGGATCAGAGTATCTGGACGAGCACGGCGCCACGAATCGAGAGAAGCTGGCCGAGTTGGTCTTTGGCGACGACGAGGCGCGCACCCAGCTCGAAGCCGCGCTTCACCCGCTCGTTGGAAAGCGCTTCGCGGAGCTGGTCGAGAGGAGTTCCGGCCTCGTCGTCTTCGAGGCCACCCTCCTCGTGGAGACCGGCGGCTACCGCAACTTCGACGCTCTGGTCGTGGTCGTGGCGGACGCGGAGCTCAGGGTGCAGCGCGCCATCGAGCGCGGACTCGACGAGAGCCAGGCGCGAGCTCGGCTGGCAGCTCAAGCCACCGACGAGCAACGACTCGAGGTCGCCGACTTCGTCATACGCAACGAGAGTACTCTCGACGACCTGGCCGCGAGCACCCGGAGCACCGTCACAGCTCTGCGAGATCGTTTCCTCTGAGCCTGGCTCCCCAGAGATCCGAATCCCAACTGCCCCTCAATTGCGCTCAGCGCGCGACTCGGCGCTCATGGGCTGATCCAGCTTGCGCAGCAGGTCTCGCCACGCACGACCACGATGGCCGATCTCGTCCTTGACCTCCGGGCCGAGCTCGGCAACGGTGGCGTCGTAGCCGTCTGGAACGAACACCGGGTCCCAACCGAACGCCGGCCCCCCGCGGGCCGGTAGCACCAAATGCCCCGAGCAGGAGCCTTCCCCGACCTGCACTGTCTTCCCATCCCTCAGCGCAACGAGACATCGAGCCGTCGCGCGGGGATCGTCCAGCGCGATCGCTACACGGGCAATCCCCTCGGCACCCACTGCAGCCAGCATCCACTTGACCAGCGGACCTGGGAAACCACCCAGGGCATCGAGCTCGAAACCGGTCTCCTCGACGATCACGGGGCGCTCGAGGGTCGACCAGGCTTGTTCAGCTTTCGCCTCGAGCACCTCCTTCAAGTCGCCCGACTGGATCTCGGGGAGATCCAGGTCCACGTTCTCGAGCTTCTCACCGAGAACTCGCTCCGATTCGACCAGCTTGTCCGGATTGGACGTCACCAGACAGAAGCGCGGCACGTCCCCGTCCCCGACCTCACTGCCCCCCACGTCACTGTCCCCCACGTCATGTCCCCGTGAGATTGCGACCAATGACCCGGATCAGGAGATTCGAGTCACGGGAACCGTGTCTTTGTCGCCGGTCCGCACGACCCGATAGGCCTCGACGGATTGCTGGAGGCCCTTGAGCGCCTGTGGCCCGAGAGGCTCCAACTCGAAGAACCCCCCGAGCAGTTGCTTCGTGGCCTCGCCGATGACGATCTCTCCGGGGATGCCGGCACTCTCGAGACGCGCCGCCACGTTGACGGTCGTTCCCAAGACGCTGTAGTCGACGCGCTGAGCGCTACCCACGTCACCGACGACGACGTCGCCGCTGTTGAGTCCGATGCGGCACTTGACCTCTGGGAGCCCGGCACGCCGGCGCTCTGCGTTCCACAAGTCCATGGAATCCATGAGCGAGACGGCGGCTCGGACTCCCCGCAACGCATGATCCGGCTGATCGATGGGCGCTCCGAAGAACGCCATCACGCAGTCGCCGATGAACTTGTCCAAGGTCCCAGACTGCTCGAAGATCGCCTCGACTGCCAGGTTGAAGTAGCCGTCGAGAAGCTCGGCGACCTCTTCGAGACCCGCAGTCTCGGTAAACGCTGTGAACCCGACCAGGTCTCCGAACAAGACGGTGACGGTTGCGTTGCGCAGGTTCTGGCCACCCTCGACCTCGTCGTTGAGCACCTGATCGACGACACCCGGCGAGTGGTAGCGCTCGAGTCGGCCACGCAGTCGACGCTCCTGGACGCGCTGCACACCCACCGCCGCGTAGTTGGCCAAGGTGATCAGGAAGTCGAGGTGCGTCTCGTTGAAGCTACCCGTCTGAACCGGCGAGTCGACCTGGATGAACCCCGTGATCTTGTCAGTCGACCATAGCGGCGCGCACATCGCGGAACGGATGTTGTGGATGGCAATCGACTTTCCGTCGAGACCGGTGTCGTCCATGGCGTCGACGGTCAAGAACCCGATCTCCTGCTCCATCACCGTGCGTAAGATCGACCTCGACACCGGCACGTCACCAGCCGGCTGATGTTCGACCTTGTCCCCGGTGCGCATGATCTCGCACTTGACGGCGCGTGTGCTCTTCCCGAGCAGGATGAAACCGCGATCGACGGGAAGCGCCGCGAAGGCGATGTCCATCACCTTCTCGAGAACCTCGGCCACCGAGTCGGTGTGGATCAGGTCTCGCGCCAGCCGGTTGAGATACTCGAAGTACTTGCCCGTACCCGACGTCGACGGGGTTTCCGTGATCGGTTCGTGAACTTCCGGGAGTTCGGTGATGCTCTCGACCGAATCGAGGGCCATCGACCCGCTCACGCCATCGAGCTCCGATACCAGGTCGGACACCTTGCGCACGATCGTGGCGTTGATCACCGGGTCCGGCTCGGGAGCAGCCGCACCCGCGCCGGGCTCGACGAGCAGCTCGAACGTGCCGATCATGATCCGGTCTCCCGGGTGGATCCGCTGCCGCTCTGCCTGGGCCTCGTTGACGAAGACCTTGTTGGTGCTGCCGAGGTCGTGAACGAACCAGTCCCCGGCCTCCCAAGTGACCTTTGCGTGACGCCTCGAGACCGAGGTGTCGGGAAGCACGATGTCGTTGTCGCTACCCCTGCCGATGCGGATGTCGTCCTTGTCCAGGTCGACGATTCGCTCGTCGACTCCGTCGGCAGTGAAATGGAGTTTGAGAGATCGCAGGGGACCCGAATTCTACAGCAGACCAACGAGCCAGAAGAACCGTCGACTAGGCAAAACGCGCCTGGCCGAGCCGTCCCTCAGGACCCCTCGGAACGCTAAAATCCCTCTCGAATCGGCCCCTGCTCGCCGCAGGTGGTCGAGACTCGACACGAGTCGGACGGCAGCGGTGAGCGTGGTCGCGAGCTCCAGTCGCCTCGACGAACAGCAGACAGGGCCGCCGGGTCACCTTCAACCGAATCTGCTCAACAGGACACGAGCCGAACATGGCCGATGACAACACACCTCAGAGCCCGCTCTACCAACGCTACGTCTCGGCAGAGATGGCGGCGCTCTTCGCTCCCAGGCATCGCTACCTCACCTGGCGCAGGATCTGGATCACGCTGGCCAAGGCCCAGCGCGATCTGGGGCTTCCCATCGAAAGCGAGCAGATCGAACAGCTCGAGCGCGCTGCCCCGGACCTCGACCTTGCGCGCGTCGCCGAGCTCGAACGGGAGACGCGACACGACGTCGTCGCCCATCTGAGGCACTTTGCCGAACAAGCAGAAGGTGCCGGCGGGATCCTCCACCTCGGCGCGACGAGCGCGTTCATTACCGACAACACCGACGCACTGATCGTTCGCGACGCCCTGGAGCTGCTGATCGCTCGCACAGCCGCAGCCGTCGGCGCGCTGGGTCGCTTCGCCCGCCAGCATCGAGACGTGGCGTGTCTCGCGTATACGCACTTCCAACCCGCACAGCTGACCACCGTCGGCAAGCGCGCCTGTCTCTGGGCCCAGGAACTGCTGACCGACCTCGACGAGCTCGACCGACGCCACAAGACCATGCGCTGCCGTGGCGCCAAAGGCACGACCGGTACTCAGGCAAGCTACCTGACCCTCTTTCGGGGCGACCACGACAAGGTTCGCGCGCTCGACCGAGACGTCGCCGAGCGACTCGGCTTCGAGGGCACCTGGCCGATCACCGGCCAGACCTATCCCCGCAAGCAAGACTCTCAGCTCCTCCAGGCGTTGAGCGGGCTGGGTGAGAGCTGCCACCGCTTCGGCACCGATCTCCGGCTACTCCAGGGGGTCGGCGAGCTCTCCGAACCCTTCGGTTCGGCGCAGGTGGGCTCATCGGCAATGGCCTACAAGCGCAATCCGATTCGGGCAGAGCGAATCTGTGGACTGTCGCGCCGCATCATGACCGACGCACTGAACGGCCCACTCAACGCCGGCACTCAGTGGCTGGAGCGCAGCCTCGACGACTCCTCTAATCGTCGGCTCATCCTCCAAGACAGCCTGCTCGCCGCGGACGCCGTGCTCCTCCTGGTCGGGTCGGTGGCTGCCGGCCTCACCGTCAACGCGGGAGCCGTCAAGGCTCGCGTCGAGCGCGAGCTTCCCTTCATGGCGACCGAGACCTTCCTGATGGAGGCGTCGCTGCGTGGTGGAGATCGTCAGGAGCTACACGAAGCCATCCGGCAGTACAGCCTCGAGGCCTACGAGCGGGTGAGCCGCGGGGAGAGCAATCCGCTGCTCGAGCTGCTGGCAGGTGACGAGAGATTCCAGCTCAGCCTGTCGGAGATGGAGGACATGCTCGATCCGCAGGCCTTCACGGGCCGGTCTTCCACCCAGGTCGTGGAGTTTCTCGACGAGCAGGTCGAGCCCTTCCTTGCAGACCGGGGCTCCGCGTCGATCGAAGAGCCGCGCGTCTGACCGGCCCGTACTCTCGATTCATCTCCGTCAGCGCAATGCACCCGACCATGACCAGCCAACTCGCAAGAAGGCGCCAGCTCCTCCTCGGCCCGGTCGTCCTGAGCCTGCTGCTGGCCACCGTCGGCTGCCGTAGCGCTCCGCCCGCGGGTGACCTCGAGCCTCCCGGCGAACGACGAGTCCGCGCCACCGTAGAGCGCGGCCTTGCGTCCTGGTACGGCCCCGGCTTTCACGGCAAGCGCAC
>JANQPS010000605.1 GCA_028285365.1 Thermoanaerobaculia bacterium
GAATCGAGCTCGCTCCGCCGGTCTTGACCGTTGCTCATGGGTGATCACTAGGGTTGTCGGGAAACCCCCATTCAGCTCACCAAAGCTCCACGAAACCGACTCGAACGTCGTGCTCAACTCCGTCCAGCTCAGTACCCGGTGGCCGTCGTGTGTGCTGCTGCTGCGGGCTCTTGCGGCAGGTGTTCTTCTGAGCCTTCTATTGATCGTCTCGGGTCCCGTAGGGGCGTCTGCATCGGCTCCGGACGGATCCTCGACTCCCGGCACAAACGGCATCGAGTCCGAGGGTGGGGAGTCGTCCGCCGACGACTCGTCCGAAACGGATTCGCCGGACTCTGAGAAGCGACGGTTCGAGGTCACGTTTCCCGGGCAGTACCGTATCAATGCCTATTCGGTCGACAACGGTGACGAACCGGCTCCCGAAGCCAGTACGGACGATCAGACCGCCGCCCGCTCGAGGATTCGCCAGAGCATCGATGTCGATTTCGGGGAGGGCTTCAGCACTCACTTGCAGCTGCAGCTCAACCACACGACGGACAACCAGAGTCTGACCGACGAGGAGGTCCGGGTGAGGCAGGCGGTCCTGGCGCTGGAGCGTTCCGGCCGGCGTCTTCAGGCGGGTCTTTTGCCTCTTTCCGACCGCTTTGCAGATACCCAGTTCTCCGCAGACTGGGACTACAACCCGCTCGCGGTCTCGGCCGAGCTTCCGATCGCAGAACACTCGCTCCGGTTGTTTGCGGCCAATCTTTCGGAAGGAGCCGAAGACCTGGATGACGACGATGTCGTCCACTATCAGGCTGAGCTGATTCTGGAGCCGACGACAGCGCTCGACCTCGTCGTTGCCGGGACTCTCTTCGAGGCGCCGGACGACCGTCTCGAGAGTCGCAGTCTCAGAAGCCTCGGGCTGAGTGCGTCTTACGAGTCGGCGAGTGTTCTGTTGCGGGGACTCGCGATCTATTCGGAGACCGACGCGGAACTGCTCGACCTGGGTGAAGACGCCGAAGGTCTTGCGGTGCTGGCTGCGATCGAGACGTCCACGGGACGACTGAGATGGTCGGGTCAAGTTTCGTGGGCCGAGGGCCGGGACGATGGTGGCGGCTTCCTGCCGCCGATGTCTCTCGTCGGCTTCAACGGGTACTGGGGTTACACCGGACTCTTGACCGTTCAAGGGCCAACCGACACGGGCTTCGATGGCGACTCGGTGAACGTGTCGAACAATGGCTACGGTCTCGCGTCCCTCCAGGTGCGGATGGTTGCCGACGTCACCGACTATCTGTCGCTGACGGCGGCTGCTGGATGGTTCGGCGGCAGTCGAGTAGCCGATCGATCCGACCGGTTGGGCATCGATCTCCTGCTGATGGGCAGCTACCGTCTGCACCGCTATCTGGGGTTGGACTTCGGGGTCGCAGCGGCCCAGCTGGAAGACAGCGTGAGTGGCTACTCGAGAGGCGCGGCCGGTGGCTTCAACAGCGACTTCGAGGAGGAGCGTGACAAGCTGTCGCTGTTTGCCCGGTTGCAGGCGGAGTTCTTCTAGTCTGCGTCAGGAAGGGAGAGTGCGATGGTGAGTCAAAAGCGGTGCCGGAGCTCGCACGGTGTGCTGCTCCTGGCTGTGGCCTTGCTGCTGGTTGGCTCGGCGGCACGCGCTCAGGAGCAGGCGCAGCGATGGTGGAAGGGCAACCTCCATACCCACACTCTCTGGTCCGACGGTGACGACTATCCGGAAGTCGTTCTCGACTGGTACAAGTCGAGGGGCTACCACTTCGTCGCGATCTCGGATCACAACATCTTGAACGACGGGACGAAGTGGGTGCACCCCGATCAGTCCGTCGGCGACGTGCCGCGTCGGCGATTCGAGCGCTACCGTGAGCGTTTTGGTGACGACTGGGTGGAGGTCGAGGTCTCGTCGGGCGTGCGCGCGGTGAGGCTCAAGACCTTCTCGGAGTACCGCAAGCTGTTCGACGAGCCTGGAGTCTTCCTGACCATTCAGGCCGAAGAGATCACCGACGAGTTTGGCGAGGCGGCGCTGCACATCAACGCCACCAACACGGTCGAGTTCATCCCGCCGCAGGGTGGAATGAGCGTGGTTGAGGTGCTCATGCGCAACATCGACGCGGTCTACGAACAGCGGGAGCGTACCGGGCAGCCGATGTTCGCCCATCTGAATCACCCGAACTTCAGGTGGTCCATCACGCTCGAGGAGTTCGTGGCGGTCGAGAACGAGATGTTCTTCGAGGTCTACAACGGCCATCCGGGCGTCTACAACGACGGTGGAATCCAGGCGCCGGCGATGGACGTGTTCTGGGACCACGCGTTGACCGAACGTCTTCGTAGTGGAGGCAAGGTGCTGTGGGGCCTCGCCGTCGACGACGCTCATCACTACGGCGAGCCCAGCGTCGCCAGGATCAACCCGGGGCGGGGCTGGGTCATGGTGAGAGCTGAAGAGCTCACCGCCGCCGCTCTCATCGAGGCGCTCGAAGCGGGTGACTTCTACTCGACCACGGGCGTCGAGCTCGAGGGTGTCGAGCGAAGCGGTGACGAGCTCCGGGTGCGAATCGTGCCGGAGGTGGGAGTGGCCTATACGACCGAGTTCTTCGGCTCTCGGAGAGACGGACCAGCTGGTGAGGTCCTGGCGGCAGTAGCCGGAACGGACGTCCGGTACACGCTCGAAGGTGACGAGCTCTATGTGCGAGCGCGTGTGACCTCGTCCAAGGAGAAGGTCAACGGTTATCGCGCGGGGGAGCTGGAGCGGGCGTGGACCCAGCCGCTGATCGTCGAGTGAACGCTACGAAAAGGTGGACCGTGGCGGCGGGACTGGCCGCCACGGTCTGGTAGGGGCCTGGAGTCTCCGATCAGAAGTGAAAGCTCACGCTCGTGCCGATCTTCCTTGGGTGGGGGCGCAGCCGGATACCCGTGAGACCGAAGTTCTCCTGAGTGCCGGTGTAGTACTCCTCGTCGAAGAGGTTCTCGACGTAGACCGACATCTCCCACTGCCCACGGAAGACGCCACCCCGGAGATTGACGACGTCGTAGTCGGGCGTACGAAACGGGAATCCGTCGTCGCTCACCGCTGGGACAAAAGCAGCCCCGCCCGAATTGGGTGTGAAGCGGCCCCGTGTCTGGCGCCATGTCGTAGCTTCGATGTCGGCGAACTGCCCGTCGCGATGGAGCAGCTCGGCCGCGACGAAGGCGGCGGTGTTGCCCACGGTCCAGCGGTACTCACCGACGAGATGACCGGTCAGCTCGGGTGATCGGGGAACCTCGGCGCCCTCCAGGTCGACGACAAACCCGCCGGTGAGTTCGGCCGTACACGCACAGTCGATGACTGCGTCGAGATACCCGAGACCGCCTGAGAGGCTCAGGCGATTGGTGACCCGCGCCGTCCAGTCGACCTCGACACCTCGAGCCCTGGCGCTGTCGATGTTGATCGTCTGCTCGAAGTTGGACGACAGGTCGCCTGAGGTGAGCAACCTGAACGACTCGAGCTGCAGGTCCGACCAGTCGAGGTTGAAGGCGGCTGCGTTGACGCGAAGGCGATTGCCGAACCACTCCGACTTGACTCCGATCTCAGCGTTCCAGAGCGTTTCATCGTCGAAAGGAGCGATGATCGCCGGCTGACCCGGGGCATTGGTGTCGTGGCCTATGCTCGTTCCTCCACCTTTGTAGCCTTTCGAGACGAGGCCGTAGACCCGCACGTCGTCGGACACTTGATAGTGCGCGCCGAGACGGGGAGAGAGGTCGTCGAAGGTCACGTCATTCGACGCGTCCTCGCGGAACACGTTGGAGAACGGTAGCCCTGGTTGTAGCGACGTGGTGTTGTTGACCGCCGTCGTCACGTCGTCGCGAGTGGCGCGCGCTCCGAGGATCACGCCTAGGCGGCGCGTGGCGTGCCAGGTGAGGTCGCCGAAGAGTGCCGTGCTGGTGACCTCGAACTCTTTGTCGTTGCACTGCAGGCACAAGCCGACGGGAAAGACGAACGACGGCGGCAGGAGCGAGACTCCGTCGATCGGCGTTGCGGCGCTCTCACCCACTCGGATCCTGGTCTCCTGCTGCTGCTCGTCACGCGCATGAAGCGCGCCGGCGACCCAGTCGAAACGATTCCCCGCGCGCTCGTAGCGAGCCTCGAGGCTCCAAGAGCTTCCGTCGTAGGCATTCGTTCGCTGGACGAGATCGGCGCCGCCGATCAGGTCGTTGTCGAACAGTCGGTCGTTGGTGGAGTCGATGACTCCGCCGATGATCTGGACGTTCGATCGAGAGCTCAGCTGATTCTGGAGCTTGAGCACCGCGATGGTGGCTGTGTTGTCGTTGCGTTCGTCGAGGTCGTGGCTCAGGCGGTT
>JANQPS010000969.1 GCA_028285365.1 Thermoanaerobaculia bacterium
GTCGAAGTTCGACGCGACGCTGCAGGTCCTGACCTTGACCGCTCGACGCCACCAAACCCGAGAGAAGCAGTGCGGCACCGACGATGCCGACAGTTGGAGCTCTGTATCGCATCTCGTCTCGACCCCCTCCGCCGAGGCTGCCTACGCCTCCGCACGTGTTGTGCTCGAGAGCCTATCCCCACGGCATGACAAGTCCCTCACCAGGGGCTTCCCACTCCCTTGGAGCTGGCATCGCGCCTCAGCTCGCTCGCAGCCTACGAGCCACCACCCAACACCAGCACCGTATCGGGATGAAAGCGGGACCAGATTCCCCAGTAGATGGGACTGGCTGACAACGGCTCGAGCGGGGGAGCCTCGGCCGCTCCGGCTATCGGTCGCCCGGTTCGCCAGTCCCAGGACAGACCCTCCGACCGTTCTTCGACCACGTTGTCCTCCGAGGTCACGTGCCATATCGAGCCGATCGCCCTGTCCTCGGGAACGCGAAACAGGCGCGGTGTTTCCGTAACGCTCGACATCACCGCGAGCAGACGGTCTCCGTCGAGGGTGAACGCGAACACCCGCTTCTCGGAGAGATCCTTCAGGACCAGCGCCGCGGATCGGGTTGGCTCACTACGATCCGCAATCCCGTCCTCCGCAACCGACTCCACCCCCAGGACGAGCGTCTTCGCCGGCAGGCGTTTATCCCGACTGCGAAACCAGGGCAGGCCTACCCAGTCCGCATCGTGATAGCGCTCGTAGGGAGAGCGCTCCAGGGTCGGCTTCTTCAGAACCAGGGTCTCGGGATGGAGAGACCGCCATTCACCCCACGACGTCAAGGTCGAGACGATCTCTTCCAGGCTTGCGCCCTCAGATACTCCCGCGATGGCCGTACCGTTGACCTGACTCCAGAGAGACCGCGTGCGTCGGTCGTACATCACCAAAGAGCTCCGCCAGAGCTTCCCCGAGACTCCGAACGTCGTTGGTTGCGCGGCATCGACCGTGGTGCTGCCGCTATCGAAATCTGGCCGCGCGTACACGACGCCGGTGTGGGCCAACGGTCACCAGGTCACCGCGATCGGTTCGTCCCCTGCCCAGTCGTTGACGATCTCGTGTCGGTCCAGGTGCCATATGGAGTAGGCCTTGGCCACTCCTCCGTGCACCAGACCAATCACCTGCTCCTCGTCAGTCATGAAGTCTGCTTCGTCCGCAGGCACCATTTGCGGGTCGTCGATCGCGGGGATCGAATCCGGTCCGATCAGACTGAAGACCCGGTCCCCGCCGACCTCGGACACCTTTGGGAGATCTGCCTTCTTGACCTCGCCAGGTCTACCGACCGGACGAAGATCGATGATGAGGCATGCTTGGAGCGTCAGCCCACACGCGAGCAGCACAGCGAGCCGAGCGACGAGACGCGCGGAGACGCGGATGCTGACATTGCTCTTGTGGCGACGGTCGGGCATATGACGAAGCTCGCTCTTGCTACCGTGGCTACGGTGCCCGCGAACGTCTCGGTTCAGCGTTTGCTCCGTTCGAAGGCGTCTAAGTCTCGCGGCCGACACGAGAGCCGCGGTGGCAACCTCAACTTCCGAATATGATCAGGTGTCCCAGAAAAGCCAGTCCTCACCGCGGCCTCGGCTCGGTCTCGAATGTGCTCGTTGCCGTTCGGTGAGACCACTAAGAGATCGGAGGTCGAAGATGAGCCTGCGAGTTGAGACTGCGGCCTTTCTGCTGCTGATCCTTGTTCCGTGGTCGCTTGCCGGGCAGGTGATCACCGAAATCATCGACGCCAGCGGTGATGGCGCTGGAAACCCGCTCAACCGTCCGCAGGGAGTGGCGGTGGATGACGCGGGTAACGTCTACGTTTCGGGGTACGAAAGCGACAACGCCTTCAGGATCACGCCGGACGGAATCATCACCGAGATCATCGACGCCGCCGGCGACGGCATGGGCAACACGGTCTCCTTTCCCCGAGGCATCGTTGCAGACGGCGCGGGTAACGTCTATCTGACGGTGGCGGGAACCAACTCCGTTCTCAGCATCACGCCAGCCGGAGCCATCACCCAGCTCATGGACGCCACTGGTGATGGCAGCGGCAACACGATCAATAACCCGTGGGGAGTTGCGGTTGATGAATCCTCGGGAAATGTCTACGTGTCGGGCGAGTGGAGCGACAATGCCTTCCGGGTGACGCCAGCCGGAGCCATCACCGAGATCGTCGATCTTGACGGAGACGGCAACGGCAACATGTTGTTCGACGCCACGAGAATCGCGCTGGATGATTCGGGCAACGTCTTCCTCGGGGGATCACTAAGCGACAACGCCTTCAGGATCACGCCAGGTGGCGAAATCACCGAGATCATCGACGCCACTGGGGACGGCAACGGCAACGCCCTCGATTTGCCATTGGGCATCGCGGTGGATGGAGCCGGCAACGTCTATGTGCCGGGACGGTTCAGCAACAACGCCTTCAGGATCACGCCAGGCGGAGCCATCACCGAAATCATCGATGGCAACGGAGACGGCAACGGCAACACGCTCAACGCCCCGTATGACATCGCGGCTGATGATTCCGGCAACGTCTACGTCGTGGGAATAGGCTCCCACAATGTCTTCAGGATCACGCCGAGTGGCGAAATCACCGAGATCATCGACGCCACCGGGGACGGCAACGGCAACGCCCTCGAATCCCCCTGGGCCATCGCGGCAGACGATTCGGGCAACGTCTACGTGACGGGGTATATCAGCAACAACGTCTTCCAGGTCTCCTTCGCGACCGATCTGTCGATCACCAAGAGTGACGGCGTCTCGATGGCGATGCCGGGGCAGTCTTTGACCTACGAGATCGTCGCGGCCAACAACGGACCCACTGACGATCCCGCCGCCACCGTGAACGATACTTTTCCCGTGGGTCTTTCCTGCACCTACTCGAGTGTGGCCGCCGGTGGTGCCTCCGGCAACACCAGCGGCGCTGGAGACCTCGCCGACGTTTTGTCGATGCCCGTCGGAAGCGCGGTCACCTACACGGCGGACTGCGACATCGATCCCAACGCCTCTGGAACCTTGTCCAACACTGCCACGATCACCGCGTCGCTGACTGATCCGACACCAGGCAACAACTCGGCCACCGATGCCGACACCCAGCTCGCCGTCAGCCTCGCCATCCCCACGCTGTCAGGCATCGGCGCAGCGGCACTGTCGCTGCTGATGTTGGCTGTCGGACTCGTCGTCTTAGGGCGCCATCGAGCCGGTTGACGCCCCAGTTGATGCAGGAGGGAGCGACTCCCATCAGGGCTCAGTTGCCGACGACGAACGGCACCAGCTCTCCAGCCGCCACTCCGAAGTTGTCCACAAAAAGCACGGGCTCGGCCAACATCGCAAAAGGACCTGCGGCATCACCTCCTCCGCTGACCGCGTCCTGAAGCCGGCTCTGGAAGTCGCCACCGCCTCCGGCGTCAGGCAGCGCCAACGCTTCGTAGGGGATGAAGGCGTACCAGGTGCCCTCGTTTCCTTGCGGCTCGACGGCGTACGCGGCCGTGCCACAAGCGGCGAATCCATTGGGATCGGAGTACTGGGCGTCGAGGCTGGGAACCTGCTCACCCTTGGTGCCGTCACCGTTGTCGAAGTAGAAGTGGATCACGACCTGGAAGCTGCTTCCCATCCCCGCCGGAATGCTGAGGTCGCCGTCGAAGCGCATGAAATAGCCGAGGTCCGGGCGGTCCTCGTACGACGTGTTGTGCGTGACGTTCGTGATCTGGAAGGAAGCCGTCTGCTGAGGCTGCGTCCAGTCCGTCGGAGTGGGGTCGAGATCGGTTGGCGTCGTGGGGGTGGTCGTCGGAGTCGTCGGAGTGCGCGGGTCCCGGTTGAGCGCATCTTTGGCGACGTACCCCTCGTTGACGACTCGCGGAAAGTGCTCGTAGTCGATCCAGCCGTAGCCGCCATCTCCCCACTCGTGCCCCCACGAGTTGATCAGCTTGATGGACTGACGCTGGTCGTCATAGCCCACGAGCAGCATGGCGTGCCCGCCCAGACTCTCGCCCAACGTTTCGCGCCAGACGTACCCTGACTGTGCGTTGACGAAGCCTTCGTCGATGGTGGCCCCGATCATTACGGGATAGCCCGCGTTCAGCTGTGCCTTGACCTCTTTGAGGTCCTTGACGTTCACCTGTCGCCAGTAGTCGATGCGGAATCTCGAGGCGGCCTGCATCGCTGCCGCCGGCGGCTTCCTCGAGTAGTCGTCGGGAACGTAGGGCATGTCGGCCCAGGTCGCGACACCGGTGGACGCCATGAGATTGAGCGCGTCGATGAACAACGACCCTCCGTCCCGGCCGTTGTTGATCTGGTTGTAGACGAAAGCAGGGCTGAAGATTCGGTTCGGGTCGAGTTGACCGTTACCGGCGACCAGTCCCCACCTCTCCTCGAGGTTCTCCTGGTAGCTCTTGAGTGCATAGGCCACCGTCCACCCCACGCAGGAGTTCTGTTCTCCCTGATCGCCGGGTGGAGGCAGGTTGGGAGCCAGGTCGACAAACGGCGGGAGCTCTTCTCCGGAGTAGGGCAAGGAAGCGAGCGGTACGCCGCGAAGCTGCTCGGGTGTGGCCATCACCAGGCCGGTCCGACGCTGCTGGGCGGAGAGGGCCGTCGCACCCAAGATGACGGCGACGACGACGAGAGACGCGAGCGTCCGAGATGTTCCACGGTTCAACGACATGTTCTGGTTCTCCGACTGCCCGAAGCCTTCAGCTGACGGGATTGAGGCGTGGACGGATGCCGCTTGCCACAGCCTTCGCTGAGCGACAAGACGGTCGCCTGACGGCGTAATGATAGGCCGTCTGCGTCCGCTCGGGCTGGTCGCCGAGCAGGGCCATCGATCCGACACGCCTTTGTTTCCAGGGCTGAAACGTCTCGACACCGGGAGGAGCTCCAGTCGTGCCGGGCCGCGTACCGGGCACTAATTGCAAGTTCCATGCGCCACCACTAGGCTTCAACGGTCCAGCGACCAGTCGCATTTCTGCTCTACCTCGGGTGACTGACCTGCCCGGCGATGCGCCAGGAGACTCACAGTATGAAGACGTTTCGATTCGTTTCTGCACTTTTTGTCCTTTCTCTCGTGGCGCTGTCGCTCAGCCCCGCAGTGGCACAGGACCGCTATGAAGAGCAGGTTCTGGCCCAGCTCGAGGAGGCGTCTGAAGTCTTCATCGACCAGGGCTACGAAGGTGTCCTCGGCGACGGTGGCGCGCTCGACCATCAGACCTACCAGGACTACACCGTCAGCCTGCTCACGGGCCTTCAGTACGCCATCGTGGGCGTGTGCGACGAAGACTGCCTCGACATCGACCTCGAGATCTACGACGGCTACGACGAGCTCGTGGTTGCCGACGAGTCGGACGACGACTACCCGGTCGTCCGTTTTACGGTCACGCAGGGTGGCGACTTCACACTTCGCGTCACGATGTTCGAGTGCAACGAGAACCCCTGCTACTACGGGGTGGGTCTCTACGGACGGTAGAGCCGGCGCCGTCGCAGCGAGGGTCTTGGCTAGGGGCTCAACCGCGCAGAATCGTCCAGGAGCTGGGGCCAGCCGAGAATCAGCCTGATCGAAGCCTCGAATCCGGACTCGGGATCGAATTGGACGGCGGGGAAGCTCCCCTTGCCCGACTCAGGAACAAATCGGCTGAGACCCTCGAGCTCGAAGACGATTTCCGGTGAGCTCACGTCTGGCATTCCGTTCGCACTCTCCCTTTTCCTCCCTTTTCACTTAAGAGTGATCTCGGAGAATGGGTAGATCCATCGAACTGAGGCAAGCCCTCTGCAAGGGCGCCGAACGCCAGGAGCACTGAGAGGCTGGAGTCCTCACCTGGCTTCGCCAGAGTCAGCCGTGGACTACTCGTCGGGCTGAGGTGTTCTGCGGGCGGTCAAACGCGTTCTGTTCCGGACTCGACACTGTCAGAGAGTCCAAGCCCGTCACTCATGCCCGACCGACGCAGCGGGCTACTCGCCGGCCTGCATCGCCAGCTCGCCTGAGGTGGGCGTGGGCTTTCCGGAACGCGACAGGAGAACGCCCTGCATCGTGTCGATGAGCGCATGCAAGATGATCGGCAGCAAGAGCGAGCCGGTCAAGAGATAGAGGCCGACGAAACACGCGGAGGCGAAGAGAAGCCCAGGAACGTTGCCGATCCCTTGATAGGCGTGCGCCACCGTGAAAGCCACGATAGCCAGCACTGCGGCCCAGCCCATCCCGACGTAGGGCTCGAGGTACCACAGTAGGAAGCCGCGGAAGATGAGCTCTTCGGTGACTCCTGCGTTGACCGACACCCCGCAAAACCAGCCGAGCTCGCGGCGGGTGTGGGGTATGAGGTAGCAGACGCCCCCGAGCTGATCGGCGACGGCACTCGATCCGCGCATGGCGAGCTCTTTGATCTGTTTGTAGGTGAGCCACAGGATAGCGACGCTGAGAGCCAGACCGGCTGCGAAGCGCAACGGATCCCCCCAGAGAATCCCAAGGTCGGCCCATGCGCGGCCCTCAACGAACCAGAGGGCGACGAGCGCGGCGGAGAACGCAAGCCAGATGACAACCGTCTCCAAGTAGCCGGCGATTCTTGCGGGCTCGCCCCGCTTCTTCACTCTCTCGATGAAAGAGGGGTAGGTGATCCATGCGTAGAACGAGTGCGCTACGAAGACGACAAAGACGAAGAGGTGGTCCCAAAGTGTATGTTCCATTGTTCAAGAGTACTTGAATAATCACCTCTTGTCTACTATTCGGTGCAGAACGAAGTAGAGTGGCCCATGCCCGACACAAGCCGCTCCACCCAGCCCACGAGCGCGACCGACGAGGATCCGCAGCCTTTCGTGGTCGGCACGATCGAGCAGGTCAAGGCCCTCACCCACCCGCTCCGTCAGCGAATCCTCGAGCGCTTCGCTGTGGAGGCCCGAACGACCAAGCAAGTCGCCGACGAGCTCGGCGAGAAGCCGACCCGGCTCTACCATCACGTCTCTGCCCTGGAGCGGGCCGGGCTGATCCGTCTGGTCGAAACGAGGCAGAAGCGAGGAACCACCGAGAAGTACTACGCCGCAGTCGCTCAGCGATTCGAGATCGACCCGCGCGCCTTCTCGCAGAGCGGCAAGTTGAGCGTCCGCCACCCGAGCATCGCCCTACTCGACAGCCTGTTCGAGAACACTCGCGTCGAGCTAGCCGACTTGATCGAGCACGTGGACATCGACGCGCTCGCAGAGCAGGCGATCTTCATGAGGGTCGAGATCCGCGGCGACCGAAAGTGGATCGACACTGCACGCCAGAAACTCGACGCATTCATCCAGCAACTCCAGGAAGAGGCACCGGACGAAGTCGAAGAGACCGAGGCGCAGAGGCTACTCCTCGGCTGGTATCCGTTGCGTCGATAGCACGTTGTCGCGATGGGGTCGGCAACCACGTCCAGCCCCTGCGCTCTCGCTATAGCGAAGCTCGACTTGGGACCCCGGTTTGTCTCTGGCAGACTGAGAAAGATCCCGAGCCATCGAAGCACAGAGCCAAAACACCAGGACGAACAGATGCGCCGAGAAGTCACTCCCGGATCTTGGAACCGTCATGAAACTCCGTTTGCACTTCTTGCGGTCCTCGCGACACTCGCTCTGCCTGTCACCGGTCAAGTTGCGCAGGTCGGTCCGGAAATGGGCCCCTACGAGGTTCGACTCGAACGCAGCCACTTCGTCGAGATGCGCGACGGCGTTCGGCTGTCTACAGACCTCTACTTCCCGAAAGGTACGGACCACCCGGTCGGTACCGTCCTCGTCCGGACGCCCTACGACAAGAGCTCGGCCATGTATCGAGGCGAAGGCTTCTCGATGGCGCGATTCTTCGCCAGCCACGGGTTCGTCTTTGCCGTCCAGGACAAACGGGGCAAGTACGAATCTCACGGGCGTTACCTGACCACCGACGGCGATATCGAAGACGGAGACGACACGCTCAACTGGATCGCCGCCCAGCCGTGGTCGAACGGCAACGTCGGGATGATGGGCTGCTCCTACCCCGGCTTCACCACCATGATGGCCGCGCAGAGCCTCAACCCCAACCTCGTCGCCATCATCCCCCAGGCAGCGGCCATGGCGACCGGCTCGATGGGCGGACGCTACTCCTACTTGTGGCGCCGCGGCGGCACGGTCAACCTCAGCATGGCGATGTGGCACTCGATGGCCGGGTCCAAGGTGTTTTATCGGCCCCCACCAGATCTCTCGCGCGAGGAGTTCCTCGAGATTGTCGACCACTTCGATCCGAAGCCCCAGAGCATGAACGCCGAATCGATGACCGATCCCGCTCAATTCGAGCGCTTCAAGCAGGCTTTTCTCGAGCTGCCCTTCATCGACATTCTCGAGGACTTCGACGCTCCGCCAAACGACTGGCGCCTGATGACCTCCCTAGAGCTCGACGATCCGTGGTGGGACGAGCGCGGCTATCTGAGCGACGACGCCCGCGTCGACGTGCCAGCACTGCACATCAACTCCTGGCGAGACTACGGCGTGGCGGAGACGTTCCTTCACTTCAACCACTTTCGCGAGAACGCTGTCAGTCGAAGCGCCCGCGAGAACCAATACGTGATCATCGCGCCGACCAGCCACTGTACGTCCGAGACCGTTTCCGAAAACACGATGGTGGGGGAACTGAACGTCGGCGATGCGCGCTTCGACTACTGGGGAACTTACGTTCGCTGGTACGACCGGTGGCTGAACGGCAACGAGAACGCGCTCGCAGACATGCCACATGTTCAGTACTACAACGTGGGGGCAAACGAGTGGCGCAGCGCCGATCAGTGGCCCCTACCAGACACCGAGTACCGTCGGTACTACCTGTCGAGCGACCAGGGTGCCAACTCGCGCTTCGGTGATGGCCGGCTGCTGACCGAGCCAGAACCGGACGGCCGGGACTCCGATGTCTACGTCTACGATCCCGCCACACCCTTCACGACCTACTCGGCGCTCACTGGTCGAGACCTCGACGTGTGGAATGGTGCCTTCGATCGGCGCGAGCTGGAGTCGCGCAACGACGTCTTGATCTACTCCACCGAGGCTCTCGAGGAGGCTGTCGACGTCACCGGTCCGATGAAGGCGGTTCTGTACGTCTCGTCCTCGGCCGTAGATACCGACCTCGATCTCACTCTGGTCGATGTCTTCCCGGATGGCCGGGCCATGGGGGTGTACGAGGGGACGCTCCGCCTTCGCCATCGAGAGGGATTCGACCGCAAGGTCCTGATGGAGCCCGGCGAGATCTACGAAGTCGAGGTCGACTTGAACGTGACATCGAACACGTTCTTGAAGGGCCACAAGATTCGCCTCGAGATTGCCAGCAGTCGGTACCCCAACCACGACCGCAACTTGAATACCGGGGGCAACAACTACGACGAATCCGAAGGAATCGTGGCGACCAACGTGATTCACCATACCGAGGAACACCCGTCGCATCTGCTGTTGCCGGTGATCCCGCCATCACAATGAGCGAGCATCGTCTGCTCGGCCGAACGCGTTGCGGCTCGCGCAGTCAGCTCTCCCACCTGGGGTGAAACTCATGAGCTACGACCGGCGGAACTTCATGATGTCTGGTGCCGCCCTCGCCGCGGCCGGCCCCTGGTTCCTGAGCGCGTGCGCCGACCAGGGCACCGATCAACACGTCTCTGCCGCCCCGGACCTGGACTTCGGACCGCAGATGCGAGCGGAGTTTCCTCGCGTGGCCGGACAGACGTATCTCAACTCCGCCGCCCAACATCCCCTGGGCCTGTCGACACTGCAGGCCATGGAGCGTCACCTGCACTATCAGACCTACGGTGCCGGGGACGGCCGCGAATATTTCAGCCGTACGGAGCAACTGGCACTGAAGGCGGAGTTCTCGACCCTGATCAAGGCCCATCCCGACGAGATCGCCTTCGTGCAGAGCACCTCCGACGGCGAGAACATCGTCATCTCCGGTATGGATCTGATGCACCGTGGCGGCAACGTGGTGGTGGACGACCTCCACTTCACGAGCTCTCTGTTCCTCTACAAGATGCTAGAGGATCACGGGCTCGAGCTGCGTGTCGCCAGGCACCAGGACGGTGCTGTCGCGCTCGACGAGATGCAGGCCTTGATCGACCAGGACACCCGCCTCGTTTCGTTGGCCCTGGTCTCGAACATCAATGGCTACCTTCACGATGTCGAAGCGGTCTCCCGGATCGCACACGCTCACGGGGCCTACGTGTACGCCGACATCATCCAGGCGGCGGGCGCCGTGCCGGTCGACATGCAGGCGATGGGAATCGACTTCGCCGCGACGTCGACCTACAAGTGGCTGATGGCCGAGCGAGGCTTCGGCTTTCTCTACGTCAGGCAGGACCTGCAAGAAACCGTCGTACCAACGACCCGTTGGGGGCATCGCCAGGTGCGGGGCTTCGACCGTCGGGACTTCACTTGGGAGCGGTTGCCCGGTGCAGCGCGCTACGAGACGGGAAACATCTCCGAGCCCCTCGCCGCCGCCGCTCTCGCCAGCGTGCGCTTCATCAACCAGCTCGGGGTGGACAACATCTCCAGACACGCCGCGTCGCTGGTGGAAAGGCTGCAGACCGAGCTACCGGCCCTCGGTTACGACGCACTCACACCC
>JANQPS010001010.1 GCA_028285365.1 Thermoanaerobaculia bacterium
CAAACCTGATTCTGTGCCGAGCGTTTCTCCCCGGACTCAGACGCCGCGGACGAGGTCACCTGGTCTTCATTGGCTCGGAGTCGGCGCTGTCGGGGGCTCGCCGAGGCTCGGTCTATTGCGCGTCCAAGTTTGCGCTGCGGGGGTTTGCCCAGGCGCTGCGTCAGGAAGTGGCTCGCTCCGGACTGCGGGTGACCCAGATCCACCCGGGTATGGTGCGGACGCCCTTCTTCGACGATCTCACCTTCGAACCCGGCGAAGCGGAAGAGAATGCTCTCCTTCCGGAGGATGTGGCGGCCGCCGTTCTGTTTGCCTTGCAGTCTCCTCCTCATGCCATGGTGGACGAAATCGAGCTCTCGCCGGTGAGCAAGGTGGTCCGGAAGAAACGAGTGGGAGTCCCGACCGAAGGCACGGGACCGTCTCGGTAGCGTCTCGTTGGTGTCTCGTTGGTGTCCCGTTGGTGTCCCGTTGGTGTCTCGGTCATGCCTCGGTAAGGCTTCGGTCATGCTTCGGGTACTGTCTCGGAATCAGGAGGTCTGAATGAAGACCGTCTCCACGAGGAGTCGCCGCGGCCAGGCGGACTCCATCTTTCGTCGCGGCAGAATCGCGGTGTCTCTGGGCCTGTTCGCTTTCGTGCTGGGTGGGCTGCTCAGTCAGGCTTCGGCCCAGTCGTCGGGCGCGCCGGAGAGTCTCTGGACGAGGACTCAGGGCGAAGACTGGCCAACCTTCCTCGGCCCGCGCCAGGACGGCCGCTCGTCTGAGACAGGTCTGGTGGCCACCTGGCCGCAGTCGGGTCCACCGATCGTCTGGCACAAGACCGTCGGCGAGGGCTACAGCATGCCGTCGGTGGTAGGGGGGCGGCTGTTTCACTTCGATCGCGAGCGCAACTCGGCTCGACTACGGGCGTTTGCCGTCGAGACCGGTGAAGAGCTCTGGCGCTCCGAGTATGAGAGCACCTACGAGGACGCGTTCGGCTACAGCGGCGGTCCGCGAGCCACTCCGGTCGTCGACGGAGACTTCGTCTACTCATTTGGCGTCGACGGTGTGCTCCGCTGTCACCGGATAGGTGATGGCTCGGTCGTCTGGGAGCGCGACACCAACGACCAGTTCGGAGTGGTTGCGAACTTCTTCGGGGTCGCCAGCACACCTCTGATCGTCGGCGATCTACTGATCGTGCCGATTGGTGGCTCTCCGGCGGGGAACCACGACATCCACGACGGTCAGGTCACGACCAACGGAACCGGTGTCGTCGCGTTCGACAAGCGCAACGGCCAGGAGCGTTATCGCGCAATCGACGATCTCGCCAGCTATGCGAGTCCCGTGCTGCGACCGATCGATGGCCGTGACCAGGTGCTCTGGTTCGCGAGGAGTGGCCTTTGGGTCTTCGACCCTGCCGACGGCAACGTCAAGGCCTCGTTCCCCTGGCGTGCGCGCAAGGTCTACTCGGTCAATGCCGCGAGTCCGGTGTCCTGGGGCAACCGCATCTTCTTGACGGAGTCGTACGAGCTTGGTGGCGTGGTGGTGGAGATCGGTGACGGAAGGCCCAAGGTCGTTTGGAAAGACCCACCGCGTCGCGGCCAGAGTCTGGCGTCACACTGGGGCACACCGATCCTGCTCGAGGGACACCTCTACGGATCGAGTGGTGAGAAGAGCGGTAGTGCGCGATTGGTTTCCGTCGAGCGCGACACCGGCACCGTGAACTGGTCGGTTCCGGGTCTGCGCCGCTCGACGTTGTTGTACGTCGACGAGCACTTTGTGGTCCTGACCGAGTACGGGGAGCTGTTGCTCATCGAGGCGACGCCGGAGGAATACCGCGAGAAGGCTCGGGTGACGCTCCGTGATCCGGACACCGGTGACCAGCTCCTGCGCTACCCGGCGTGGAGTCCGCCGCTCTTGTCGCGCGGTCTGCTGGTGCTGCGCGGTGAGCGACGACTCGTCGTCCTGGATCTCATCCCTCAGGTCGACGGGTGACTCCGGAGCAGTGGCGCTGGTAGCTAGTCTTCGCGCAGAGTCGAGCAGGGATCGATTCGACTGGCGCGTCGGGCTGGAAGCCAGGTGGCCAAGAGGACCGTCAGCCCCAGGGTGACCGGTGCTGCGGCCAGGGTCACTGGATCGGCAGGTGAGATCCCGAACAGTTGACTCTCGAGCGTTCTGCCGAAGAGCACGCTCACGCCCATTCCGATCAGGGCACCGAGTGCCGCCAGGACGAGGCCTTGACGAATGACCATTCCCGCGACCTGGGAGAGGGAAGCGCCAACTGCCATGCGCACGCCGATCTCTCGACGCCGACCGTGCACGAGGAAGGCGAGAAGTGAGTAGAGGCTCAGCGAGCAGAGCAGGAGCCCGACGAGGGCGAAGGCGAGCAGCAGCGACATCGCAAATCGTCGCGGTTCGACGGTGCGGTCCAGGAGCGTCGACATCTCGAAAACCTGATCCAGCGGCATTTCGGGATCGATGTTGCGGATCGTCTGTCTGACGAGCGGGATCAGGAACTCGGCGGCCCCCTCGTGACGCACGAGCAGGTTCATTTCGACGATCGGCTGCTGAGCGTGTGCGAAATAGAGCGCCGGACGACGCTCGTCATTGGCGAGTCCTTCGTAGAGGACGTCCTTGACGACCCCGACGATCTCGTAGGTGTCGGGCCCGGCCCCCCACCAGTGCCGGTAGTCGATCCGCGTGCCCAAGGCGGGCTCCTCCGGCTGGAAGAAAGACTCGACGAACGCCTGGTTGACCACGACGGCTCCCGCGGCCGTTGACGTGTCACTGGCTTGGAAGTCGCGTCCCTCGAGCAGGGGAACTCCGACGGTCGTGAAGTAGCCTGGCGTGACGGGCCGAAAGCGGGCTTCGGGCTCGTCTCCTGGCTCCGGTTCCGGCCGATCGCTGAAGGCGAAGGTCGTTCCCCAGCCGGCGTCTAAAGGGTGGCGGTAGGCGGCCGCAGCCGAGGAGACGCCGGTCAGCGCGGCCACCTGGTCGACCGCTTCCTGGTAGAACGACACGACCCTGGGCCACTCCGGCGAAACGTAGGGCAACTGCATTTCTAGTGAGACACCGAGCAGCTGCTCCTCTTCGAAGCCTGTCTCGAGCTCGAGAACGCTCTGAAAGCTGCGGACAAGAAGACCGGCACCGGTGAGCAGGACCAGAGCGATGGCCACCTGAGACACCACGAGCGCCTGGCGCACTCGCGTCGAGCGGAGACTATGCTGGCGGGTCATTCTTCGAGCAAGGTCTCGGCGCAGGCTGTGGAGTGCCGGCGTCATGCCGAGTACGAGTGTTGTGAAGAGAACGACGCCACTCGAATAGGCCAGGACGCTCATCGACAGTCCAGCGTTCTGAAGGCGAGGAACCGATCCCGGGCCGGCGCTCAGTCCGAGGCGCAGGAGCAAAGCCGCGAGCGCGATGCCTAGGATCCCGCCGACCGCGCTGATCAGAAAACTCTCGGAAAGGAGGCTACGCAGGATTCGCAGCTTCCCCGCACCGAGGGCCGTGCGTAGAGAGATTTCTCGCTGACGGGTGAGCGTGCGGCTGAGAAACAGGCCCGAGACGTTCGTGCAGACGAGAGCGAGTACCAGGCCAACCGCGCCGAACAGGAGATAGAGGCTTCGCTGGACGTTGCGCACCAGCGAGCGCCGGGCCGGCTCGACCCAGATCGTCTGGTCGGTGTTGGTGTCGGGATACTCCAGCGCGAGTGAACGAGCGATTGCGGCTGATCTCTCGTTGGCGACCGCAAGGGTCACGTCGGCCTGCAAGCGCGCGACGACACGCGCTCGATG